>NZ_JAQFPJ010000014.1:0-100365 GCF_027712065.1 Bacillus cereus group sp. BcHK124 | reverse complement strand
GGTTTTTTGATAAAAATACACAAAAACCCCGAATCATGGGGCTTTTTTTAAGTGTCCATGATTCGGGGTACAGTTCATTACCTATAAGGTGGTGCTTTTTTAATTCCCTTGCTCATGTACAAGAGTGAACGTATCTTTCAACTCACTATCGTTTATTTTAATATTTGCTTTTTTTAATTCATTTTGCAATAGTTTTTTGCCGAATATAGGGTCAGAGATACGTTCTTCTTCTAAGTTTTTGCGAATAGAGTCTTTCACTTCATCATAAGGCTTTAAAGCTTTTTTATCAGTTAATTTAATAATATGATAACCGTTTGGTGATGCAACGGGATTGCTAATTTGTCCGACCTTTAGTTTATAGGCAGCAGTTTCAAATTCAGGTGCCATTCTACCTGAATTGAAGTATCCAAGGTCTCCGCCTTTCTCTTTTGATAGTAGGTCTTGCGATTCTTGTTTTGCTAGTTCTTCAAATGAAGCACCAGCATCTAATTTTTTCTTTATTTCTTTCGCTTCATTTTCGTCACTTACTAAAATATGGCTTGCTTTAATTTCAGGTTTATAGTGGTCTTTCACGTCTTTTTCTGTAATACTTTTCTTAATCGCTTCATTCATAGCAAGTTTGAACTTAATTTGATTTTTGAAATCAGCTTCATCTTTTAAACCATTGTTTTTCAATACGTTTTTAAATTGGTCTCCGTATTGATTTTTCGCTTTTTGTAATTCTTTATCTACATCATCGTCAGATACTTTATATTTTTTCGTGATAACGTCTTGCGCCATCATTTCGTACAGCATGTCTTTTCCGTAACGATCTTTTAACTGTTTTTCGAAGTCGCTCTTCGTAATGGTTGAGTCTGTTGCTGTAGCGACTGTATCTGAGTCGTTTTTTTGTCCACAAGCAGATAGCATTAATATACTTAGTAGTGCAGTAATAATGAAAATGTGTTTCCCTCTCATGCTAACACCTCATCCGAATATGTTATCGCTATTGTAGAATATAGAAGTGAACATGAAGTGAATTTTTAATGTTTTTTCCCTGTAAACTGTAAAAAAAGTACACCAACAATATTGTCGGTGTACGATGGAATCAAAGGTGATCAGTCTTTTTAGAATAGGCACGCTTACCTTGTTCTATATTCTTTTGTTCTTGCTCATTTTTTTGCGCGCGTTTTGCATTATTATCGCGTGCTTTTTTGTCGTTATCACTCGTATGTGGCATATGTATCAACTCCATTTCTAAACGTTGTACGTTTATCATTTCCTTTTTCGTAAAGACTATGTATAGCAGTGTACTCATGAATAATGAAGGTGGATTGGAAATGGATTTGAAGTTGAATTATACCGAACTTATAAAGAAGTTAATCGTTGTAATCGTCGCAGGTTTGTTAAATGCGATTGGAATGAATTTATTTTTAACGCCAGCGAAAGTGTATGCAAGTGGCTTTGCTGGATTGTCTCAATTGCTATCACAAATATTAGGTGATTTTTTATCTATTCACATATCAACCGGGGTATTATTTAGCTTGTTTAACATTCCAGTCGTTATTTTAGCCTGGAAAAAGGTTGGAAAGGCCTTTACTTTCTTTAGTTTTCTTTGCGTTATCTTTATGACTATGTTTTTAGAAATTATCCCAGTTAGAGCAGTTTCAAACGACATCATATTAAATGCGATTTTTGGTGGGCTTATTTCAGCAATCGGGGTAGGGATTGCGTTGAAGTGGGGGGCTTCTACAGGTGGTTTAGATATAATCGCCATGATTTTATCAAAGATTAAAGACAAGCCTGTCGGTACGTATTTTTTCTTCTTTAATGCACTGATCATTATCGCTGCCGGCTATGTGTATGGATGGGAAAAAGCATTATATACTTTAGTGACTTTGTATGTGTCAACGCGAATCATCGATGCAATTCATACGCGTCATGTGAAGATTACGGCGTTAATCGTTACGAAGAATGGGGCGGATGTACGAAAGGCGATTCACTCACGCTTAGTGAGGGGGATTACAACTATACCAGCAACTGGTGCTTATACGAATGAAAATAAGGAAATGTTAATGATTGTTATTACTCGTTACGAACTGTACGAATTAGAGAGGGTTATTAAACAAGTGGACCCAGGTGCATTTACAAACGTACTGCAAACGGTTGGGGTGTTCGGATTGTTTCGAAAAGATTAAAGAGGACCAAAGCTGGTCCTCTTTTTTAATGTGCATTCGTAATGTTTTGCAACTGCTCTTGCATTTCACGTAGCTGAGCTTTTTCAGCTGTTGAAGAGTTTGCGTATGCAGAGTGCAAAGCGTTTTTGGCTCTATATACGAGATCTTGTTGCTCGGCACCGCTTGAACAAGATACGGCATTTGCAACAGCATCTCTAGCTTGTTGAAATAGTAAGTTCCCCATTTAGACCCCTCCAAAAGAAGAGTTACTTCTCGCTTTTTCTGCCTCAGCTAATGTACCTCGGTACGGGAATCTTGCATCATGCTTCATAACAGCATCGGCTCCTTGTTGGATAAAACGTTTTGATTTATTCTTTTTACCCATTCGAAAAACCCCCTTTATTTAGCTGAAAACAATCGACGCGCTAACTTTTGCGTCTAATGATAGTATGAGCGTTTGGCGAGAAACTATAAGCAGGGAATTTTTAGATTACAACCCAAGAACCTCTTCTAAATATAGTGCAATGCCATCTTCTTCGTTCGTTAGCGTCGTATGGTTTGCGAGCGATTTTAATTCAGGGATGGCATTTCCCATTGCGATGCCGTGACCAGCAAATTCAATCATTTCAAAGTCGTTATCTTCATCACCGAAAGCGATAATTCGCTCTTGTGGAATGTTGTAATGACTAGAAATTTTTTGTAGTCCAACGGCTTTATTTAATCCGCTTTTTACAATTTCAATAATCGGCCAAGGTGCGCCCCATTTTCTATGGTCAATTACTTCAGCATGCATATCAGTTAAATGTTGACGAATTGCACTGGAATGCTCGTCATGTGCGTCAATTAATAAGCAAGTTGGATGATCGTTTAAAATATTTAATAAGTCTCCTGTAAAAATGTTTGGAGAACCGAATTCAAAAATATGTTTTTTATCTTCATCAATTTCACGAACATACACATCATCCATTACTTCAGCGTATATATTTTTTACGCCAAAATCAAAGCAAGCTCGGACAATTTCTTGCGCTGTTGCTAGCTCAAGAGGAGAGTGATGTGTGCCCCACTTTGAATCAAGAGGGTGATGTACGTAAGCGCCATTAAAGTTTACGATTGGTGTATTTAAACCAAGTTCTTTATAGTAATCATAACTAGCGCGGAATGGACGTCCTGTTGAAATAACGACAATATGTCCTTGTTCCTTTGCTTTTGCAATTGTATGTTTCGTTCGAGTGGAAATTATTTTGTTGTCTGTTAATAAAGTGCCGTCTAAGTCTAGTGCGATTAAATGCTGTTTGTTCATAATTTCACCTCTTATAATAATTTATTTTTGTTTCTATCTGTATTTCCGTTTTAATATGCAGAAATAAGAGGTTAAGCTGGGTGAGACCACCAAAGATGGAAACTTCACTATATATCCATCTTACGTCGCAAAGTGTTACGGTGTCTACTATTTCTCGCTGGAAATTAAGAAAAGTCAACATCTTTTTAGAAAGTTCAAACAATGTTTCTTTCATTATGGACAAATTGTGAAAAGGGTTACATTGTTCGTAGGATGAGGCTTATAATGAACATGTAATCTTCTCGTATATGTTTGACTCTCCTTTGAAACTGGCCTATAGTAGGTTGGTTTCTTTTTTTTCTACAAATAGGGAAGAAATCCCTGCTTTAAGCTTGTGTCATTCATGTATATGTACAAGAATGAAATGTAGTACTTGTTTCCTAAACATGACAGACAAGCTTTCTTTTAAAATGGATATACTAATGAGGCAAAGACGTCATGGAAGGAGAATGGAAATGGGGCAAAATCGTAGGTTTCGTTCTGGACAAAAAGCGCCGAATGATGGCATTTACGTAGAAATTGGTGAAACGGGAAGTATGGTGAAAGATCCGCAAATGGTAAAATTAACTGCTGGTGAAAAGTTTCCAGATAACACAAATCATAACCGCCAGTGGACATATAAAAGAAAACCGTAAAAGAAGCCGCAATTATTATTGCGGCTTTTTTGTCGTCATTCATTTTAATTTCATTTACCGTATATTTTTCAGTCGTATCATGCATGCTCCCTTTTTCTTTTTCTAATAATAAGTTTGAAAATACATAATCAAAATTATTGTATAAAAAAGTCAGTTGGCGTATAATCAAATCAAAGGTCAAAGAAAGTCAAACATTTGGAGGACTGTAAAGATGGACTTAAATCAAATGACAACAAAAACACAAGAGGCGATTATGAGTGCTCAATCTTTAGCGGTATCTCATCATCATCAAGAAGTAGATACTGTTCATCTCTTGTTTACATTATTAGAAGAGCAAGATGGGCTAGCAGTACGTATTTTTCAAAAAATGAATGTCGATATAGAAGCGTTAAAACAAGGTGCTGAAGGTTTAATTAAGAAAAAGCCCTCTGTAACGGGAAGCGGTGCAGAAGCAGGTAAATTATATATAACAGGTGCTTTGCAACAACTGCTTGTAAGAGCAGGAAAAGAAGCAGAAAAATTGCAAGATGATTACATTTCAGTTGAACATGTATTACTTGCTTTTACTGAAGAAAAAGGCGATATAAACCAATTATTTACAAGATTTCATATTACGAAAGATAACTTATTACAGTCTTTAATGACAGTTCGGGGGAATCAAAGAGTGACTAGTCAAAATCCAGAAGCAACTTATGAAGCGTTAGAAAAATATGGTCGTGATTTAGTGGCGGAAGTAAGAGCGGGGAAAATTGACCCTGTTATCGGCCGCGATAGTGAAATTCGCCGCGTAATCCGCATTCTTTCACGTAAAACGAAAAACAACCCAGTTTTAATTGGTGAACCAGGTGTTGGTAAAACAGCAATTGTTGAAGGGTTAGCACAGCGTATTGTGAAAAAGGATGTACCTGAAGGATTAAAAGATAGAACAATTTTTGCATTAGATATGAGTGCGCTTGTAGCTGGAGCGAAATTCCGCGGTGAGTTTGAGGAGCGTCTCCAAGCTGTATTAAATGAAATTAAAAAGAGTGAAGGTCGTATTTTACTATTCATTGATGAACTTCACACAATCGTCGGCGCTGGTAAAACAGAAGGCGCAATGGATGCAGGAAATATGTTAAAACCGATGCTTGCGCGTGGTGAACTGCATTGTATCGGGGCGACGACGTTAGATGAATATCGTAAATATATTGAGAAAGATCCAGCGCTAGAAAGACGTTTCCAACAAGTATTAGCAGAAGAACCAACTGTTGAAGATACAATTTCCATTTTACGTGGTTTAAAAGAGCGCTTTGAAATTTATCACGGTGTAAATATTCATGACCGCGCGATTGTAGCAGCATCAGTTTTATCAGATCGATATATTTCGGACCGTTTCTTACCAGATAAAGCAATTGATCTTGTCGATGAAGCGTGTGCAACAATTCGTACAGAAATCGATTCTATGCCGACAGAATTAGATGAAGTAACGCGCCGCATTATGCAGCTAGAAATTGAAGAAGCGGCTCTTGGAAAAGAAAAGGACTTTGGTAGCCAAGAACGTCTAAAAACGTTGCAACGTGAATTATCGGATTTAAAAGAAGTTGCAAGTGGTATGAGAGCCAAATGGGAGAAAGAAAAAGAAGATATTCACAAAGTTCGTGACTTACGTGAACATTTAGAGCGTCTGCGCCGTGAATTAGAAGAAGCAGAAGGTAATTACGATTTAAATAGAGCAGCGGAACTTCGCCACGGAAAAATTCCTGCAATTGAAAAAGAGTTAAAAGAAGCAGAAGAAATGGGCGCGCATAATAAACAAGAAAATCGTTTATTACGTGAGGAAGTAAGTGAAGAAGAGATTGCTGATATTGTTTCACGCTGGACTGGTATTCCTGTCGCAAAACTCGTTGAAGGTGAACGTGAGAAATTATTACGATTAGAGCAAATTTTATCAGAGCGTGTCATCGGACAAGAGGAAGCGGTAAGCTTAGTATCAGACGCAGTTCTTCGTGCGCGCGCAGGTATCAAAGACCCGAACCGTCCGATTGGTTCCTTCATTTTCTTAGGACCTACTGGTGTTGGTAAAACAGAACTTGCAAAAACGTTAGCGCAGTCATTATTCGATAGTGAAGAACAAATGATTCGTATTGATATGTCTGAGTATATGGAGAAACACGCTGTGTCACGCTTAATTGGTGCGCCTCCTGGATATGTTGGATATGAAGAGGGCGGTCAATTAACAGAAGCGGTAAGACGTAAACCGTATTCGGTTATTTTATTAGACGAAATCGAAAAAGCACATCCAGAAGTATTCAACATTTTATTACAAATGTTAGATGACGGTCGCATTACAGATTCGCAAGGACGTACAGTAGACTTTAAAAACACAGTTATTATTATGACTTCAAATATTGGATCTGCTCATTTATTAGATGGATTAGAAGATGATGGCTCCATTAAAGAGGAATCAAGAGAGCTTGTAATGGGACAATTAAGAGGACATTTCCGACCAGAGTTTTTAAACCGTGTCGACGAAATTATTTTATTCAAACCTCTTACAACGAATGAAATTAAAGGTATTGTTGATAAAATTGTAAAAGAATTACAAGGTCGTTTAGCTGACCGTCACATTACGGTAGAATTAACAGACGCAGCGAAAGAGTTTGTTGTCGAAGCTGGCTTCGATCCGATGTACGGAGCCCGTCCATTAAAAAGATATGTACAGCGTCAAGTTGAGACGAAATTAGCGAGAGAATTAATTGCAGGTACGATTACTGACAATAGTCATGTAGTGGTTGATGTAGAAAATAACGAGTTAGTTGTTCATGTGAAATGAAAATAGGTTGTGGAGGAGGATTTCTCCACAGTCTATTAAAAAAAGCACTCTTAAGTGCTTTTTTTATTGTTTATAGACTCTGGTGCAACTTCATTATCGGTTTGAGTGTAGTAATTTTCATCGTGGTAGGGCAAAGCTAAGTGCTCCAATGTTTTTTCATCTTCTAGACAAATAATTTTCAATTCGTATCCTTCAAAATCGGTTGGATAGAAAATATCTTCACTTTGATTTTCAGTTAATGCTACATCAATCATATCCCTTAATTGTTCTAATCCTTTTTTGTTACCGATAATTATAGCTTGATTATGCCACATTTGCTGGCCGTAAATATTGCAAATCTTATAATCTTTGAAATTAATAACATTACTCCTTTATATTACGATATAGTCTTTTTTAATAAGAGAATAGTGCTTTTTGTCCTTATATTAGTTATTTAACCGTTAAAGGATAATAAAGGATTTTTATCCATGTAAAAAAGAGTTCGGATAAAATCCGGACTCTTTTTTTAGTGTTGTTCTACTGGTTCGTTTGGAATTGCAGCTGAAATTGCTAGTACGAATACCGCAAGAACAACTGAGAAAATAGACGCTTGGTTAAAATCGTATGTACCGCCAGTCATAGAGCCGATTACGTAGCTCATCATATGTACAAGCAAGAACGACCAAATTAATGCCCAAATGAAACGCATATTTTACACCTCTATTCGTTCAATCTGTCCTTATTGTAACACAATTGAAAAAAGAATATAGAAAAATATTTGTAGATTTTTCAACGCAAATTTGCATTCCGTTCATACATTATAAAAGAGTACTTTTATACGTTTAGAAAATAAGGCGGGGGAAAAATGAGTATTACGGAACGTTTTTTTTACTTAGAAAAAGAACCATGCGTTATTTATTTACCAGAGAAGCCAAATGGATTTTCTGTCATGCTTCTTGGTGATTACAACTACTTTATTGAGAATGGTACAAGTTTATGGACACAGCATACAGGTAGATCTTATTTTTTACATGGCCTTATTGAGGAAGGCTATACGGTCTTTTCTTCTAATTTATACGGAAGACATTGGGGAAACGACCAATCTGTTCGTCTAGCGAAACGTCTATATGACGTTGTGTTGAGAAAAGAGACATTAAATGCAAAAATGCACATTATGGCAGATGGTATGGGGGCACTTGTTGCGCTTGAAATGATGAACAAATACCCTGAATGTATACGTTCTGTCATTATGTTAAATCCGTGTTTAGATTTACCAGAATATGTGGAGTTTGAGAAAGAGCATAAATTTTTTTACAAGAGACTCTTGAAGGAATTAAGTTTGGCGTATGATGCTAAAGAAGAAGAATTAGAAGCGAAAATAAATAAGAAATCATTTACGCTTCTTCCGTCTTGTGTACCTGTTAAAATTTTTGTATCAACACAAGAAAAAAGAGGAAGAAAACAGCTGCTACGTAAATACGAGAAAATGAGGCAATTGAACCAATGCGATACTTCTGTCTTATTCCATCTGCAAGATGTGAAATATAAAATGGTTAGGCAAACGACTGATTTCTTTAAAAAATATGAAGAAGAATTGTGAAGCTCCCATATACATAAATGAGGAGCTATTTGTTTCAAGGGGAAAGGGCTGGTGGTATGGAACGCGTGCTAATTATAGGTGCACTTACGTTTGTAGGTTATCACCTTGTGAATAAAATGATTGCAGAAGAAGTAGAAGTATATGGTCTTGATTTTGATGAATTTGATAGTATGACAAAAATTAATGAAGAGAAGTTATTGTTAATTGGGCGAAATGCGTTATTTACGTATTATTCGATAAGAGATGAAGACGGATGGAGATCCGTAGAGGAAGAGAAATTTGATGCCGTTTACTTTTGTCTGTATGAACCAAATCAACAAAGGGGCTTTCGAAATGAAAGAGTTATATTACAGTATTTAAAGCGAATGATAAGACTGTGTGAAGAACATAAAGTGAAGTTAAATCTAATTTCTTCTATTGAAGTAGGAAACGCAGATGAGTCCGAAAATAAACGTTTATTTTCGAAAGTGGAAGAAGGATTGAAAAAAGGAGAGGTACAATATAGTGTATTTCGAGTTCCTACATTATATGGTCCATGGCAACCATCTTTTATGATGTATCATCAGCTCATGTTATCAGAACTGGGTGAGAAAGAGTGCCATTATGTGAGTGAGGAAAACGGAAGTGATCTACTGTACGTTGAAGATGTATGTGAATACTTATGGGAAAATGGAATGAACGAGGAGCATCTCGGTATATATAATTTACTTAGTGGCAAAAAATCATTATGGAAAAAAGGTATGAACCTTTTACGTGCAGAGGATAAAGTGAATAAAGAGAATGCGGAAGAAAGAGATGGAGCGGCCGAGGATATTTCAATAAAAAGAAATACTCCGTTAGAATACGGTTTAAATAAACAATTGGCACATATGAAAAAATATAAAGAGTTATACGAAGGATAGAGAGCGTGTTACACTATGTATGTGAAAGTTTTAATGGAGAGGAAGAACGTAATATGAATGAGAAAAGCATGCAATTTTTACAAATCGCAATGAAGCATTTACCAGAAGCTAAGGCCATTTTAGATGATAATGGAATTGCGCTTGATATGGAGAAAGCTCAACCAGTATTAGAGTTATTGATGAAAGTTATGAACGAAGCATATGAGCTCGGGAAAGCAGATAAAGAATAAAAGCATTTTTTTAGACGGAAGAAAGGCCCGAACCGTAAGTAGAAGCGGTTCGGGCCTTTTTATATTTCGAAAGAATAGGGAAAGGTATGTTTCCGTTTCTTTTCATGAACAATAAGGTGAATAATGCGTTAGCTTTATGTTTTAGCTGAAATATATTCTAGACAAAAATACATTTATGTTTTAAAATTAGTACCAAGTCATAATAATTGATATAAAACGGAGGGCTGCGATGTGAACGTGGGCATTTTAGGGATCGGAAGATATGTGCCAGAAAAAGTAGTCACAAATCACGATTTAGAGAAAATAATGGATACATCCGATGAATGGATTCGTACGAGAACAGGGATTGCGGAAAGACGCATTGCCGATGATACAATAGATACTTCATATATGGCCGTAGAGGCTTCTAAAAAAGCACTTGAAGATGCAGGGATTAGCGGAGAGGATATCGATCTTATTTTAGTAGCCACAGTAACGCCAGATCGTGCTTTTCCAGCAGTAGCTTGTGTTATTCAAGAAGCGATTGGCGCAAAACATGCAGCTGCAATGGATTTAAGTGCAGCGTGTGCTGGTTTTATGTACGGAATGATTACAGCGCAGCAATTTATTCAAACGGGAACTTATAAAAATATACTAGTAGTTGGTAGTGATAAACTATCTAAAATTGTAGACTGGAACGATCGAAATACAGCAGTACTATTTGGAGACGGAGCCGGTGCGATCGTAATGGGAGCTGTTTCAGAAGGTAAAGGTGTTCTATCTTTCGAATTAGGAGCGGACGGAAGTGGCGGTAAGCATCTTTATCAAGACGAGTATGTTATGATGAATGGCAGAGAAGTCTTTAAATTTGCCGTTCGTCAACTTGGGGATTCTTGTCTTCGCGTTTTAGATAAAGCAGGTCTTACGAAAGAAGATGTGGATTTCTTAGTACCGCATCAAGCGAACATTCGTATTATGGAATCTGCAAGAGAGAGATTAAATTTACCACAAGAAAAAATGAGTATGACAATTGAGAAGTTCGGTAATACATCAGCTTCTTCCATTCCGATTGCGATGGTAGAGGAATTGCAAAACGGACGTATTCAAGATGGTGATTTAATTATACTTGTTGGTTTTGGCGGCGGATTAACGTGGGGAGCAGTCGCTCTTCGTTGGGGTAAATAAGGACTGAGAGAAAAAAGGAGTGTATTTTGTATGGAAAAAAAGAGGGTCGTAATTACAGGACTAGGAGCTGTTACACCGGTCGGTACAGATGTTGAAACAGCGTGGGAAAACATTAAAAAAGGTGTATCTGGAATCGGACGACTTACAAGAATTGATCCGGAACTATTTCCAGCAAAAGTAGCAGCAGAAATTAACGACTTTGAAGTCGAGAAATATATTGATAAAAAAGAAGCGCGCCGTATGGATCGCTTTACACAATATGCAGTAGCAGCAGCGAAAATGGCAGTTGCAGATGCAAAGCTTGAGATTACAGAAGAAAACGGACCTCGAATTGGTGTATGGATTGGTTCTGGTATTGGCGGTATGGAAACATACGAAGAACAATTTAAGATTTTTACTGAGAAAGGTCCGCGCCGCGTGAGCCCATTCTTCGTACCGATGATGATTCCAGATATGGCAGCAGGCCAAGTATCAATCGCAACAGGAGCAAAAGGAATTAACACTTGTTCTGTAACGGCTTGTGCATCTGGTGCAAACTCAATTGGTGATGCGTTTAAAGCGATTCAGCGAGGTGATGCTGATGCAATGATTACAGGCGGAGCAGAGGCGCCGTTAACAAGTATGGCATTCGCAGGATTTAGCTCAGCGAAAGCATTAACATTCAATGAAGATCCAGCAACAGCTTGCCGTCCATTCGATAAAAACCGTAGCGGTTTCGTAATGGGTGAAGGTTCGGGTATTTTAATTCTTGAAGAATTAGAGCACGCATTAGCTCGTGGTGCTCACATTTATGCAGAAATCGCTGGTTACGGTGCAACTGGTGATGCATTCCATATTACAATGCCGGCTCCTGGCGGTGAAGGCGGCGTGCGCGCAATGCGTCAAGCTTTAGCAGATGCAGGTCTACAGCCAGAAGATATTGATTACATTAATGCGCATGGTACAAGTACGGATGCGAATGAAAAGTATGAAACGATGGCAATTAAAGAAACGTTCGGTGAGCATGCGTATAAAGTAGCGATCAGCTCAACGAAATCAATGACAGGTCACTTATTAGGGGCAGCTGGTGCTGTTGAAGCGATTTTCTCTATTAAATCAATTACAGATGGAGTAATTCCTCCAACAATTAACTATGAGACACCAGATCCAGAATGTGACTTAGATTACGTACCGAATCAAGCGAGACATCAAGAAGTAAACGCAGTGTTAAGTAATTCATTAGGATTCGGTGGTCATAACGCAGTATTAGTATTTAAAGCGTATAAATAATAGATGAAATAAGGAGTTTTTTCGTAACATATTGCGAAAAAACTCCTTATTTATTTTTACGCCTTTTTCTCCTTTTGCATATACATAAGAAAAAGGAGGGATAAAGATGGGGGTTGTTGAAACTGCTGAGTGGTTACATCTATATTACGGACGGCCAGAAAAGCTGTGTGAGAAATTTACGAAGTATATCCCGCTGCCAAAAGAAAGATTGTATCGCTTTTTAATTTCTAAAGGTATGTATCGCCCCGTTATGCGAGGAGAACGAGAAATTAAAGAGTTAGAGAAAAAGGAAGTTTGGAAAGAGTTACGTGCGGAGTATGAGAAGCTGAAAGATTGGCTAAAAGGTCCAGATGTCCCTGTCTTTATTTTATTATCAGATTCCTATAATCGAACGGTACAAGAAGAGTATAACGGCAGGGCTGGATTATCTATGCGTCACGTTATTTTCTTATTTGTATGTGGACGGAATTCGGTGGAAGAATTAAAAGTGTTACTAGCGCATGAATATCATCACATATGCAGGTTACATCAAATTGAGACGAAAGAAACGGAATATACATTACTTGATACGATGATTATGGAAGGTTTGGCTGAGCAAGCGGTAACGGAAAGATATTCAGAAAAAAACAATGCACCGTGGACGACGTATCTTTCAAAAGAAGAGGCTATATATTATTGGAAAAATGTTGTACATGAAAGAATAAGTATAAAGCGAGGAACAAGGGAGCACGACATCTTATTAAATGGATTTCATTCTTATCCAAAGATGCTTGGCTATGCGCTTGGATTTCATATTGTCAAAGATTGTGTAACTTTGGAAGGAGAAGATACACTTTCTTTATTGCCTATAGATGCGAAAGAAATATTGAATAAAGCAAATACATTTCATATATAAAAAAACAGGAGCTCTCTTTCCTGTTTTTTTAGTATTAATAGAAGAAAAAATAATAATTAGAATATATTTCCTTAGGTGGAATAAAGTTAAGAAAAATTGAACATAATGATGGATACAAACAGTAGTGAAGTGAGGGGTAGTGAATGTTATATCTACATGATGTATGGGTAAATTGGTTTGAAGGTGAAGAAAATGGGTATAACGTTTGTCATTTTTACGAATGGCGGAAAGATGATACGATTGAGCTATTAGATCAAGTGCCATTATTAAAAGTAGATGCCACATTATATCATTACATCGAGAACGAATTGTTAGAGCTTCCGCAAAAAATGTTGGAAGACGTACATCATAAGGCTTATATTCGTAAAAATCATGAACGTTTGCAGCAAGAGTATTGCTTTGTAGTTACAGATGGAAAAGGAATTATTGCGATTGACACAATTGGTTACAATGTACCGATTCGAAAAAGTAGACTTATACCGCGCCAAGAGCAGATGGTATATGAGATGGTAGAAAACGTACAAGCAGAAAAGTATGAGTTCCAAGTAGAAGAAATAGAAAAAGAACATCATATTTTATCACCATCACCATTCATTATGAATGGCCTGACTCGTAAAGAAAGACAGCTTAAACAATTATTATTTATGGCGTTAGATCAATTACATACAACGAAAAACACAGCAGAAATTCGCTATTGGTTCACAGAGTGGGATCCATCAGCATACGGAATGGTTCAACATATGGAATTTGAAGATATTTGGGCTAAGCTGTATGAGGAAGCGAAAACAGGTTGGTCTGAGAAGCACGAACAATTATGCGAGCGTCTCGTAAAAGGACAACCATTTTTTGAAAAGTTATGGGAAATGGAAAACGAGCAAAAGGTAAATTAAAAAAACCGCCAATCGGCGGTTTTTTTAATTTGGTGTAACTTATCTTCAGCAGCAAGCTCTTCGTGTCTAAGAACTGAACGAGCTGCCTCCGCTTTTATATGAAATCCAGCTCCAGCGGCAAGAATGTTCGGTGGCTTCGCACCTTCCTGCGAGGCAAAAAACGCCTCTCCGTCAGGAGCTCCATCCCCTCACATTCTAAGCGAGCCGCTTCCGCTTTATATAGAAATCCAGCTCTGGCTCCTAGCCCTCCGCTTTATATGTTACCTACGTTTTCTGCTTAGTCCCATTGCGTTTTCTACTTTGCGTAGTTGTTTGAATGCGACGCGGTTTGCTTTTTCGGCACCTTTGTCTAGAATTTCGTCTAGTTCTGGTGAGTTAATTAGTTCGTTATATTTGTCTTGGATTGGGCGAATCGCTTCTACGACTACTTGTGCTAGGTCGCCTTTGAAGTCGCCATATCCTTTTCCTTCGTACATTGCTTCGATTTCTTCAACTGTTTTTCCAGAGAATGAAGAGTAGATTGTTAATAAGTTAGAGATACCAGGTTTGTTTTCTTTATCGAATTTCACGATACCTTCAGAGTCAGTTACAGCACTCTTAATTTTCTTTTCAATTGTTTTTGGTTCATCAAGCATGCTAATCATTGATTTTGGATTCGGATCAGATTTACTCATTTTTTTCGTAGGCTCTGTTAGTGACATAACGCGAGCTCCTACTTTTGGAATGCGGATTTCAGGAATTGTGAATACTTCACGGAAGCGTTTGTTGAAACGCTCTGCTAGGTCACGTGTTAATTCCATATGTTGCTTTTGATCATCACCAACAGGCACGATCTCAGTGTTGTAAAGTAAAATATCAGCAGCCATTAATGGTGGATACGTTAGTAATCCAGCTGGTACTGAATCTCTACCTGACGCTTTATCTTTATATTGCGTCATACGCTCTAATTCTCCAACGTAAGCAACTGATTGCATAATCCATCCTAGTTGAGCGTGTGCCGGTACTTCTGATTGTACAAATAACGTAGCTTTTTCAGGGTCGATACC
This sequence comes from Bacillus cereus group sp. BcHK124, assembly GCF_027712065.1. Taxonomy (NCBI): domain Bacteria; kingdom Bacillati; phylum Bacillota; class Bacilli; order Caryophanales; family Bacillaceae; genus Bacillus; species Bacillus cereus group sp. BcHK124. The sequence goes on along the minus strand of NZ_JAQFPJ010000014.1, from coordinate 85,448 downwards.
GCATGCTACATAAAGTGCAGCAAGACTGCGGATGTTTTTACGAAGCCCGACAGGATCTTGAGGTACTGTAATCGCATGTTGGTTTACAATACAGAAATAACAGTCGTGTTCATTTTGAAGCTCTGTAAATTGCTTCATAGCTCCTAAATAGTTTCCAAGTGTAATCGTTCCACTTGGCTGAATACCAGAAAAGATAACTGACATAATTAATTCCTCCTAAATTTGAATGCGTAATGGGGAAGAGAAGGCAAACAAAAAAAGCCCATTCATCCCAAAAAACTATAGGGACGAATGGACCGCGGTACCACCCTAATTATTTCACTACTGTGAAATCTCTCTAATCCATAATAACGTTTGGATATAACGCCAAAGCCTACTACTTTCGGTTCGGTTTGGAGCTCAAAAGCCCATTCCATACTGTACAATTACTTGTTCACACCAGCCACAAGCTCTCTGAAATTGCCTCAATATGTACTCTTCTTTATCATCGCATACATATAAATTTATTTATTGTTACCTGAGCTCTTTAAATATGAAAGAACTAAAGTTTTATAACAAAATGTTTTGCTGATTATTATATCATATGGGATAGTGTTTGCAAACTACATCAAAATAGTAAAGCTAATGAAGGTCGAGAACAACCCAAGAATGATACCGGTAATGCAAATTGGATACGTCCATTTGAATGAATATGTTTTATAAATACGTTCTTTCTTATCGACAGGTTCCTCTACTTCTTCAATTAAAGAGTCAATTTTTTTGTTCGTACCAAATACTCTTTGGAAGGCGTAAATTGTTACATTAAAAAATCCATTTTGAAATATGAATAAAAAACCGCCTATAAGAATAAAAAATAGTGCAATATAAAACGAGATGTTGACAAAATTCAACAAAAAATGCGATGAAACGAGGAATGCACCAATACTAGAAGCGATTATCGCTATGAAAATTAGTATACAAGTATGAAAAAAAACTTTATTCAAAATGTTCCCCTCCGTCAAAATATTACTAGAATTATTATACTATAAAAGCTATAATATGTACTAGAACTAATTTTTTGAAAATTATACGCAATTAAAGGTCTGATTGCAAGATGATGGTAGCAATGTTAACGTATCCCTTTACAAAAAAATAAAAATATAAACATTTTATTAAAAATTTTAACAAAAAAACAAAAAACTATATTCACAATTGTTATATTATATGTATAATGAAAATTGTAGAAACTTGGAGATTATTCTTTCAATTCTACTTTTTTACAAGTGAGGGTACAGGAAGTGCAATTAGGGGAGGCAACACAACATGAAGAAAAAGATACCGTTATTACTTGCATCGACGTTGACTGTCAGTATGTTAGGAGCTTGTAGTTACCAAAAAGAGGATAATAAAGCAGGCGCGAAAGAAAAATCCTCAAACAAGCAAGTGTTAAATCTAACTGAGACAGCTGAAATCCCAACTATGGATACGACGTTATCAACAGATGCAACATCTTCTAACATCATGAATAACACAATGGAAGGGTTATATCGTCTGGGGAAAGATGATAAACTTGTTCCGGGTGTCGCTAAATCTTATGAGAAATCAGAGGATGGCAAAAAGTATGTGTTTAAGTTACGTGAAGATGCGAAATGGTCTAATGGTGAACCTGTAACAGCGAAGGACTTCGTTTATTCTTGGCGAAGAGCTGTAGATTCAAACACGGGTGCCAAGTTTGCTTACATACTATTTGATGTTAAAAATGCGGAGAAGGTTAACAAAAAAGAGTTACCAGTTGAAGAACTTGGTGTAAAGGCAATTGATGATCATACACTTGAAGTGGAATTAGATAACCCTGTTCCTTATTTTGTAAGTTTAACAGTCTATCCAACATTGTATCCTTTGAATGAGAAGTTTGTAACAGAACAAGGAGCAAAATTTGGATTAGAATCCAATACGACACTTTATAATGGTCCATTCGTATTAAATGAATGGAAGCATGAACAAAGTTTCAAGCTTAAGAAGAATCCAACGTATTGGGAAAATAAAGAAGTAAAACTTGAGGAAATAAACTTCAATATTGTTAAGGATCGTTCAACTGCTATAAATTTATATGAAACGAAAGCAATTGATCGTGTAGTCTTAACATCAGAGTTTGTAGATAAATACAAATCAGATGCTGACTTTAAAACGATTAAGAGACCATCTACACAATTTATTCGCTTAAATGAAAAGAATAAATTTTTAGCAAATAAAAATATCCGAAAAGCAATTGCAATGTCCTTTGAACGTGAAAACATCGGAAAAGTAATCTTAAACGATGGTTCAGAGGGTATATATGGTTTTGTTCCGAAAGGCTTAGCAAAAGGTCCGAATGGAAAAGACTTCCGTGAAGAAAACGGAAAGCTTATAAAAGAGGATATGAAAGAAGCACAAAAATACTGGGAAGCTGGTAAAAAAGAACTTGGTGTAGACAAAGTAGAGTTAGAGCTATTAAACTTTGATACTGATGATGCTAAAAAAATCGGAGAGTATTTAAAAGGCCAATTTGAAAAGAACTTACCAGGTTTAACAGTTCCAACAAAAATGCAACCATTTGCACAAAAATTAAAACTTGAAGCAAGTGGAGATTATGCAATGTCATATGCGGGATGGAATCCAGATTATATGGATCCAATGTCATTCCTTGAAATGTATACGACAGGTAATGCGCAAAACAAAGTACATTACGCAAACCCAGCGTATGATGATTTAATTAAAAAAGCAAAAACAGAAGTTGATGTACAAGCTCGTTGGGATGCATTATTACAAGCAGAAAAACAACTGCTTGAAGATGCAGCAATTGCTCCAGTATATCAACCTGGAAAAGCATATTTACAACGCCAATCTATTACTGGCCTATTAGAACATAAATATGGCGGGGAATTTAGCTATAAGTGGGTTGAACTCAAAAACTAAAAATGGTTTCCATCATGAATAAGGGTATATGCCTATGATGGGCATATACTCTTATTTTAAAAAAATAAAAGTAAGAATATTTAAAACTATCTTATTGCTTTTGAGAAAAACGGGGAGGTGCTTGACTATGGGACGTTATGTATTAAAACGTTTCGTGTACATGGCTTTGACATTATTTTTAATTACTACACTGACTTTCTTTTTAATGAAATTACTTCCGGGTTCTCCGCTTAAAAACCAGGAGAAGTTATCACCGGCACAAAAAGAAATCATTCTTGAAAAATATGGCTTAAATGATCCAGTACCAGTTCAATACGCACGTTACTTAGGTAACTTAGCAAAAGGGGATTTAGGGGTATCATTCCAATATGATAACCGTCCAGTAACAGACATGATTGTGGATCGCATTGGACCATCAGCACAACTTGGTTTACAAGCGATTATATTAGGAACATTTATTGGTTTAATTTTAGGAATCGTTGCGGCACTTCGTAACAATACGTGGGTCGATTATGGAGCAACAATTATTTCCGTACTCGGGATGTCGGTACCATCGTTCGTATTTGCCGCATTACTACAATATTTCGTAGGGGTAAAACTTGGATGGTTCCCAGTAGCATTCTGGAAAGGACCAGAGTTTACAGTAATGCCTACAATTGCTTTATCGATGGCAGTTATCGCAACAATCGCACGTTTCGCTCGTGCAGAGTTAATTGAAGTTATGCAAGCTGACTACATTTTAACAGCGAAAGCGAAAGGAATTAGCCAAGGCGTTATCATTATCAAACACGCCCTTCGTAACGCGTTAATTCCAGTTGTAACAATTTTAGGACCAATGGTTGCAGGGTTAATTACAGGTACATTAGTTATTGAGCAAATTTATGCTGTACCAGGACTAGGGGAACAGTTCGTTAAATCTATTACAGTGAATGACTATACAGTTATTATGGGAACTACAATTTTCTATAGTGCGATCTTCATCTTAGTTATTTTCATTGTTGATATTTTATACGGAATTATTGATCCTCGTATTCGTTTAGCGGGAGGGAAAAAATGATGAAAGATGTACAAAAATTATCTCCAGACTTATTTCAACAAGCTAATCAAAATAATGTGGATAATGAAGTCATTGCCCGTCCAAGCTTAACGTTTTGGCAAGATGTAAGAAGACGTTTGTTCCAACATAAAGGAGCAATGTTTGGTTTAGTTTTATTAACGCTTATTATCTTACTAGCAATCTTCGGACCGATGGTAAGTAAGCACTCGTATAAAGAGCAAGATTTAGGACGTGCAAAATTGCCACCGAAAATTCCAGTTATTGAAAATGTTCATTGGTTACCATTTGACGGTACAGATCAATATGGTGTTGACCAATATGAAAAACGTGATATTAAAGAGTATTTCTGGTTTGGTACAGATGATCTTGGACGCGATTTATGGACAAGAACATGGGAAGGTACACGCGTATCATTATATATCGCTCTTTTAGCAGCAGCAATTGACTTAGTAATTGGGGTTGCATATGGAGGTATTTCAGCATTCTATGGCGGTAGAGTAGATAACATTATGCAACGTATTATGGAGATTATTAACGGTATTCCATACTTAATCATCGTTATTTTAATGGTAATCATTATGGGATCTGGTATATGGTCAATTACACTTGCAATGGCAATTACAGGTTGGATAGGGATGTCGCGTATCGTTCGTGGACAAATCTTAAAATTAAAAAACCAAGAATACGTATTAGCATCTCGTACATTAGGTGCAACAAATACACAATTAATTGTAAAACACTTAATCCCGAACGTAATGGGACCAATTATCGTAATGACAATGTTTACAATTCCAACAGCGGTGTTTGGTGAGGCGTTCTTAAGCTTTATCGGTTTAGGTATTCAGCCACCATTCGCATCACTAGGTTCTCTTGTAAATGACGGTTATAAATCAATTCAAACGTATCCGCATATGATGTTCATTCCTGCGGTTGTCATCAGTATATTAATTTTAGCATTTAACTTAATGGCAGACGGATTACGCGATGCGTTAGATCCAAAAATGCGTAAGTAAAAGAGGGGAGAGGCAAAGATGAAAACATTGTTAGAGGTAAAAGATTTACAAGTCTCCTTTGATACACATGCAGGTGAAGTACAAGCTGTACGCGGCGTTACTTTTGATTTGAAAAAAGGGGAAACATTAGCGATTGTAGGAGAATCTGGTTCTGGGAAATCAGTTACTTCTAAAGCGTTAATGGGTTTAATTCCGAATCCTCCTGGACGCATTAAAAATGGTGAAATCGTATTTGAAGGTCGTGACTTAACGAAATTAACAGAAAAAGAAATGCAGCAAGTACGTGGTAAAGATATCGCGATGATTTTCCAAGATCCAATGACATCATTAAACCCAACGATGACAATTGGAAATCAAATTATGGAAGGCCTTATTAAACACCAAGGGATGAGTAAAGCAGACGCACGTAAAGTTGCGTTGGAATTAATCGACCTTGTAGGTATTCCAAATCCAGAAGCTCGTTTAAAACAATATCCGCACCAATTCTCTGGTGGTATGAGGCAGCGTGTAGTTATTGCGATGGCGTTAGCTTGTAACCCGAAATTATTGATTGCGGATGAGCCGACAACAGCGCTAGACGTTACAATTCAGGCGCAAATTTTAGAGCTTATGAAGGACATTCAGCAAAAAACAGAAGCAGCAATCATTTTCATTACGCATGACTTAGGTGTAGTGGCAAATGTTGCGGACCGCGTAGCAGTTATGTACGCTGGTAAAGTTGTTGAAATCGGAACTGTAGATGAAATTTTCTACAACCCAAAACATCCATATACTTGGGGCTTAATCGCATCTATGCCAAGTTTAGATGGTTCAGAAGAAGAGTTATATGCAATCCCTGGAACGCCTCCAGATTTATTGAAGCCGCCAAAGGGAGATGCTTTTGCACCACGTAACCCACAGGCATTAAAAATTGATTTTGAAATGGACCCACCTTTATTTAAAGTAAGTGATACACACTATGCGGCAACTTGGTTACTTCATGAGCAAGCTCCAGAAGTAAAACCGCCGGCAGTCGTTGAAAAACGTATTCTTCAAATGAAAGCAGGTGAACAACATGACTAAACAACGTGAGAAATTAATTGAAGTAAAAAATGTAAAGCAGCACTTCGACGTGAGTGGTGGTGTTGTCAAAGCGGTTAATGATATTTCATTTGATATTTACCGCGGAGAAACATTTGGTCTTGTAGGAGAATCAGGTTGTGGTAAATCAACAACTGGAAGAACGATCATTCGTTTATATGATGCAACTGCTGGTGAAGTATTGTTTGATGGTGAAAATGTACATGGTAAAAAATCACGCGCAGAACTGAAGAAATTCAACCGTAAAATGCAAATGATTTTCCAAGATCCATATGCATCATTAAACCCGCGTATGACAGTAGGGGATATTATTGCAGAAGGTATTGATATTCACGGATTAGCGAAAAACAAAAAAGATCGTATGGACCGTGTTCATGAATTATTAAACACAGTTGGTTTAAATAAAGAGCACGCAAACCGTTTCCCGCATGAATTCTCAGGTGGACAACGTCAACGTATCGGTATCGCTCGTGCACTTGCTGTAGAACCTGAATTTATCATTGCCGATGAGCCAATCTCAGCACTTGACGTATCAATTCAGGCACAAGTTGTAAACTTACTGAAAAAGTTACAAAAAGAAAAAGGATTAACATACTTATTCATTGCCCATGATTTATCGATGGTAAAATACATTAGTGACCGCATTGGCGTAATGTATCGTGGTCAAATCGTTGAATTAACAACAAGTGATGAGTTATATGCAAATCCAATTCATCCATATACAAAATCACTATTATCAGCAATTCCACTTCCAGATCCAGATTATGAGCGCAATCGTAAACGTATCGTATACGATCCATCTCAGCACAATTATGGTAGTGAAGAACCGACAATGCGTGAAATTCGCCCAGGACATTTCGTATTATGTTCTGAAGCGGAGTATAAGAAATATAAAGAGATTTATCAATAATAAAAAATCCATTCTTCTATCACGGAAGAATGGATTTTTTTACTATATAAAAGAGTTGTCAATATTTCTCGGTAAGTCGATATATTTAAAGAATCGCAGATATAAGTTGCCTATACGAATGACTACACCTTAATTAAACGAGTATTATTGCGCCTGAACAGAAACAATCTCCTCTTGTTCTTGAGGTTTAACAAGTGCATAACGTTCCCACGCTCTACTTTTCCAGCGGAAGAACATAATAATAGCACGTGTCCATTCATCAATAGCAATTGCTAGCCAAATACCAACGAGCCCCATATCTAAATGGAAGGCAAAAAAGTAGCCGAGTGGTAAACTCATTAACACCATAGAAAATGCGCCGATTAAAACTGGGTACTTTGCGTCACCAGCTGCGCGAAGTGAATTGATGATGACGATGTTCATCGTACGTCCTGTTTCAAGTAGTACACTTAGTAAAAGAACGCTTGCACCTAACGAAATAATGTGCGGATTATCTGTAAATAGTCCCATTAATTGTGTGCGGAATGTAATAACGAGAGCAACCATACATAAAGTGACACCAATCGCCCACTTTACACTTTTCCATACACGTTCATACGCTTCATCTTTTTCACCACCGCCAACGAGGCGCCCAATAATAATAGCTGTTCCCATACCGATTGCAATAGCGAATAAATAAGTGAACATAGAAATGTTCGTAGCGTATTGTCTAGCCGCTAACGATTCCGTTCCTAAATATGTTGCATAGTATAAGAAGACAATTTGGCAAGCTTGATACATAACCTGCTCAAATGCAGATGGAATCCCAATCTTTAAAATTTTTCCGATGTATTCTTTTGATAAGGTGAAGTAGTATTGTAATTTCACACGGTACTCCATAACGCGGTACAGTAACCAGAAGAAAACGATAAGCGCGATTAGCCTGCTGGCAGCAGAAGAAATGGCAGCCCCTTGTACACCAAGCTCTGGAAAACCAAATTTCCCGAAAATGAGTACGTAGTTTCCAGCGATATGAATAATATTCATTCCAAGTGAAATAAACATCGCTTGCTTTGTGAAGCCATGTACGCGGATAATTGCGGCTAATGAATTAATAATAGCTTGAAGGAAAATAGCTCCTCCGACGATAGATAAATAGCTCTGTGCATACATAAGTACATCGCCTTGTAAGTTCATCGCCATCATCATATGTTTTGAAAATAAAAGAAAACCAGCACTTATAACGAGTCCGACCACTAAATTTAATGTGACGGCTAAAGCTGATATTTTAGATGCTTCCATAAAACGTTTGGAACCGAGGTATTGAGATACGACGATAGCTGCGCCGTTCCCGATGACTTCTAGTACCAAAATAGCGATATGGAGATATTGATTCGCTGCACCAACCCCAGATACAGCATCGTCTGATAATGCACTTAACATGAAAGTATCAGCGATCCCCATTAACATAAATAGAAAAACTTCTAGAAAAATAGGCCATGTTAATAAGAATAAACTTAATTTCTCAGTAGGCCTGTTTTTTGCCTGAATTGCTGTCATGTCCGTCCCCTCTTTACCGATATCTATTTTTAGCAAAGTGTATCGTAACATACTTTCTTAACCTTTGCACTCATTTTAACCTACATATCTTTATTATGAAGGGAGCGCTATTTTATGATAAAAACAGAAGGATAATTATGCAGAAAGTATTATAGAATATAAAATTTATTTTTATCTAATAATTTAGAAAAATATAAAAATAATTATTTCTGACATTTCAGTAAGGAAAATCAGCAATATGAAACGTTTACAAAGGTTTATTTTTTAACAGAAAATTTTAATAAAATAGAAATATAAATATACAAAAAATATATTTGTGTGTATAATATGAATTATTGGAACATATATATATTTCTATTTGTTTGAAAATGAAAGGGCTAACATTTTTGTGGAGGGTGGAAATATGAAAAAAAAGATGCCAGTTTTTGTAGTATCAACAGTAGCGATGAGCATGATGTTAGGGGCATGTAGCTACCAAAAAGATGAACCGCAAGCGAACGCAAAAGGGGATAGCGGGAAAAGCGGTGCGAAGCAAGTTATTAACTTAATTGAAACACAAGAGATTCCAACGATGGATCCAGCGTTATCAGCTGATGCAGTTTCTTCAAGAGTAATGACTAATACGATGGAAGGCTTATACAGTTTAGGAAAAGATGATAAGCTAGTTCCTGGTGTAGCGAAGGAATTCAAAAAGTCAGAAGACGGTAAAAAATATACATTTACATTACGTGAAGACGCAAAATGGTCAAATGGTGAGCCTGTGACAGCGAAAGATTTCGTATACGCATGGCAAAGAGCGATTAACCCAGATACAGCTGCGAAATCAGCGTACATTATGTATGATATAAAAAATGCAGAGAAAATTAATAAAAAAGAGATGAGTCCGGACCAATTAGGGGTAAAGGCGATTGATGATTATACATTAGAAGTGGAATTAGATAATTCCATTCCATATCTTGTAGATTTAATGGTATATCCAATCTTCTATCCTGTGAATGAAAAGTTTGTGAAAGAGCAAGGTACGAAGTTTGGTTTGGAAGCGAATACAACACTTTATAACGGACCATTTACATTAAGTGATTGGCAACATGAACGTAGCTTTAAAATGACAAAGAGCGCGTCATATTGGGATAATAAAGAAGTGAAGATTGAGGAAGTAAACTTTAATATTGTTAAAGATACGTCTACACCAATTAATTTATATGAAACAAACGCAGTCGATCGAGCGACGTTATTAGCGGAGTTCATCGATAAATATAAAGGAAAACCAGATTTCCAAACAGTAGAAGATACATCTGTATTCTTCCTTCGTTTAAATCAAAAAGATCCAGCGTTAGCAAATAAAAATATTCGTAAAGCAATTTCACTTGCTTTTGAACGTAAACCGTTCGTTGATACATTATTAAATAACGGTTCTAAGCCGGCGACAGGATTAATTCCTGATAACTTCATTAAAGGACCGGATAAAAAGGACTTCCGTGCTGTAAATGGAGATATTGTAAAACCAAACGTGAAAGAAGCGAAGAAATATTGGGAAGCTGGTAAAAAAGAGCTTGGTAAAAATGAAATCGAATTAGAGTTATTAAACGAAGATGTTGAATTATCGAAGAAAACAGGGGAATATTTAAAAGGTGAGTTAGAAAAGAATTTACCAGGTTTAACAGTGAAAATTAAACAACAACCATTCGCGCAAAAACTAAAATTGGAAGATGCGGGCGATTTCGTCATGTCATTCTCTGGATGGAGTGCAGACTTCCCAGATCCAATTACATATCTTGATATGTTTGTAACTGATGGATCACAAAATAAAATGAAATATTCTAATCCGAAATATGATGAGATCATCATGAAAGCGAAAAAAGATGGAAGCGATGTAAATGCTCGTTGGAAAAGCTTACTAGAAGCAGAGAAAATGTTACTTGATGACGCTGCGATTGTACCGGTATATCAACGTGGTAGAGCATACTTACAAAGAGATTCCATTAAAAATATGTACAACCATAAATATGGCGGCGATTTAAGCTTTAAATGGGCGTCAGTAGAGAAATAAGAAAAAAGCAGGTAATTGCCTGCTTTTTTTAATACGTACGTTTCTTATAAATACCTTTCCCGCCAACCTCGTTCCAGCCGGATTGTACATCCAAACTTTTATTAACAAACTTCATCTTTTCTTTTCCGCCAAAGAGTTTTTCACCAATGCTATTTGTAATGACACCAATCAATGCTGTTATTCCGATGATGAGGGCAGCAACAGTGACAAAATCAATAAAAAAAGCAATCATTTGCAAATTCCCCCTTTGCCTGTCTGTATTTTTATTGTATGAGATAAAAGATGAAAAAGAAAGAAATGTCAGAAAAATATTTAATATATTTTAGAAATCGTATAGACATGAACGAGAATGTTTGTTAAAATAAGAACAAACGTTCTTTTAATTCTCACTTATATAGTCTTACATTTCTTAATTGATTTATCAAAAAAAGGTAAGAAAACGTTCTCTTTTTCATAGAAAAGATTATGAGGAAATAACTATAAATCATATGAAAAATCTATGAAAAGCAAGCGTTAAGAGGGTTGAAGATTATTGTTAAAGAACAGATGAAGTAAGTGTGATTATGTTACATAGCAGTGAAATGCACGGAAGAGTTTTCTCAATTAGAAGGAAATTTACTGTATATTTCTTGCAAAATCTATTGTATAATGATTATAGAAGTTACTTATTAAAAGTAATTGTTGTTTACTAAAAGTTGTTGCTTACATGAAAAGCAATTTTTGCACTTTGTTTTAAGACAAGGTATCGCGAAAAATTGCTGAATTAAGAAATTTAAACTGTAATTAGTACAGAATTTGTACTCTTTAAGGAGAGTGAGCTTTGTATGGTAACATTATATAGTTCTCCAAGCTGTACGTCTTGTAGAAAGGCGAAATTATGGCTAGAGGAAAATCATATTCCTTATACAGAACGTAATATTTTCTCAGATCCGTTAACGATTGAGGAAATTAAAGAGATTTTACGCATGACAGAAAGCGGAACGGATGAGATTATTTCTACTCGTTCGAAAGTTTTCCAAGAATTAAATGTAAACTTAGAGTCTTTACCACTTCAAGATTTATATAAGATGATTCGTGACTATCCAGGGATTTTACGTCGTCCAATTATGATTGACGAGAAACGCCTTCAAGTAGGTTACAATGAAGACGAAATCCGCCGTTTCTTACCACGTACAGTAAGAACGTTCCAATTACGTGAAGCACAGCGTCTTGTAAATTAATTATAATAATATGAAAACCTTCTACCTATTATATAGTAGAAGGTTTTTTTTAATGTTTCACATTTCGTAATCGAACTCGTTGAACGATAAAACCGATGCATAAGATGGTGAAAATAAATAAGTAAGGAATGCCTGCAGTGAAACTTGGGTTGTTATGAAAAAAGGTTGCCAGTCTGTCTTCATGTGTGACCATTTTTCCTGCTGTATAAGCGAGAATTGCTGCCCCGCAATAGATGAGGAATGGAAAGCGTTCCATAAGTATTAAAATGAGTTTGCTGCCCCAAATAATAATCGGGATAGAAATGAGTAAACCGATTATTACGAGTAAAAATCTTCCGTGAGCTGCCCCTGCAATGGCGATAACGTTGTCAAATCCCATAACAAGGTCCGCGAATACAATTGTACGCACAGCTTGAAATAAAGTTGTTTTTCCTTGAATAGAAGAAAGATCGTTGCTATTATCAGTTAGTAAATTTACTGCAATGAATGTAAGTAAAATGCCCCCGATAAGTTGCAGAAATGGAATGTCGAGCAAATAGACAGCTAGTATAGTAAGGATAATTCTTAGTACGATTGCTAAAAGAGTACCGATCAAAATAGCTTTATTTCGTTTCGATTCAGGTAAATTTCGGCTAGCTAGTGCGATGACAATTGCGTTGTCACCACCTAATACAACATCGATACCGACAATCATTAGTACAGATGTTAAAAACTCTAAGTCCATTCGTCTGCCTCCATTTATGATGTTTTAATAAGCGAACTATATGTATGTGGTGAAAAGGACTAAAGCATCTTCTCTAATAAAAGTTTCACTTTATTACAGTGTACGGGGGAAGATGGAAATGTATGTCCAAATTTTTTATAAGTGAGTAATCGCCACAATGATATATTTGTGTATACCATTGAACGAAGATAGGTATATAACTATTTTTGTAAAATAAATCGATTTTATTTCCATTCTGGAGAATCTTATCATAAAATGAGAGTACAAGAATCTATTGATTTGTCATATGAGTGGGGAATCCCTTCATAACAATTCTAAGCAGGAAGGGAGAGTTGTATTTTGGATATTGAAAGAATTAATGATCATACGATGAAATTTTTTATTACGTACATTGATATAGAGGACAGAGGCTTTAATCGTGAGGAAATTTGGTATGACCGCGAAAGAAGCGAAGAGCTCTTTTGGGAAATGATGGACGAAGCTCGTGATCATGACGATTTCTTTATTGATGGGCCGTTATGGATTCAAGTGCAAGCAGTCGATAAAGGGATTGAAGTACTTGTAACGAAAGCAGAACTTTCAAAGGATGGACAAAAGCTAGAACTACCAATAGGTGTAGATAAAATTATAGACATTCCTCTAGATGAAGGTATTGAATCATTATTCCAGCAAGAAGTAGTGGAAGAGGTAGAAGAACAAGCAGGTACAAACTTTAACGAAGATGGTACGTTTGGCTTTTTAATTAAGTTTAATGATTTTGAAGATGTCATTTCATTAAGCCACCGTCTTATCTTTGAAGATATAAAAGATGAGCTGTATTCATTTGAGGACCGCTATTATGTATATGTGGAATTCGATGAAGTGCTACATGATGAAGAAGAAATTGATCGCATTTTAAGCATTGTTTTAGAATACGGGGAAGAATCAACTTTAACAATTCATCGTGTAAGTGAGTATGGGAAACAAATTGTGAAAGAGCATGCGCTTGAAACAATTCGCAATAATTTTCCTGCTAAAACGTAGGCCGATTTCTGTAGTATGAAATCGGCTTTTTATATGAAGAATAGGAAAGCTTTCTTAGTAAGGAGGTAAGAGATGAAAAATACGTTAAAGTTGATTTTTTTTGTGTTACTATTGTTTGCATTATTTGTGTCATTACGTATGTTTATTGATGTAGCATTTTATTCGGATGTAATTGGGATAAAAGATGTTTCGATTTTAGGTATTATTAGTATTTTATTTACGGTATCTGCATTTTTAATTGGCTGCGTTATTTTCTTAGAGAACCGTCATCCGTCAAAAACACTTACATGGCTCATTGTGTTAGGGATTTTTCCGGTATTTGGATTTTTCGCTTATTTATTATTCGGACAGAACTTTCGGAGGAAGAGAATGTTCCAAAAGAAGGCGTTGCTCGATGAACAAGCATTTTTACAATATAAGGGGCATGAAGATTACGAAGAACGGATTTTGCGCAATCATAAGCATCAAGAGCTGTTATTTCGTTTAGCGGATCGCTTAGGCGCTTTAAATATTTCATTTCAAACTGAAACGAGAACATTAACAAATGGAGATGAAACGTTTCAGGCTATTTTAGATGGATTAAAACGAGCGAAACATCACATTCATATGGAATATTACATTGTGCGTGATGATAAGCTTGGAACAGAAATTAAAGATATTTTAATACAAAAATCAAAAGAAGGCGTAGTCGTTCGTTTTTTATATGATGCGGTTGGAAGTTTTAAATTATCAAAATCATATATTGAAGAATTAAACGACGCAGGTGTCGAAATGATTCCGTTCTTCCCTGTACGCTTTCCGATTTTAAACGATAAGATTAATTATCGAAACCACCGAAAAATCGTTATTATTGATGGAAATGAAGGATTTGTAGGTGGATTAAATATTGGTGATGAATATTTAGGGAAGGATAAGTACTTCGGCTTTTGGCGAGACACACATTTATATTTACGTGGTGAAGCTGTGCAAAGTTTGCAGCTTATTTTCCTTCAAGATTGGTTTTATATGACTGGTGAGGCTGTGCTAGCCCCTGAATATTTACAAGCGAAAGCAGTTGAGGGGGAGCATTGGGGAGGCGTGCAGCTCGTTGCAGGTGGACCGGATAATAAATGGGAAACAATTAAACATTTATATTTTGCCATGATTGCTTCTGCGCGGAAATCCATTTGGATTGCAACGCCGTATTTCATCCCGGATGATGATATTTTGTCCGCATTAAAAGTAGCGGCACTTGCCGGTATCGATGTTCGTTTGTTAATGCCGAGTAAGCCTGATAAGCGCACTGTCTTTTATGCATCAAGGTCATACTTCCCAGAGCTTTTAGATGCAGGGGTAAAGATATATGAATACGAAAAAGGTTTTCTTCATAGTAAAGTTGTCATTGTCGATTCTGATTTAGCTTCAATTGGGACAGCTAATATGGATATGAGAAGTTTTCATTTGAACTTTGAAGTAAATGCCTTTTTATATGATACAGATAGCATTCGAAAACTTGTTCAAGATTTTAAAGACGATTTAGAAGAATCCAGTGAAATTCACGTCGATCGTTTTCATAAAAGGCGTCTGCATAGAAGAATTGTTGAATCAACGTATCGGTTATTATCGCCATTATTATAAAAAGAGATGTCCGAAATTGGGACATCTCTTTTTTAAAAGGAATTTGTAATAAATTGTAGAATATAAGGAGCTGAAAGGGTGTGATTCCGATGTTTATTGCCAAAAGAGAAAACGGAGAGAAAATTCATCTACTCTATCATCATGATGAAGAGATTTTACATCGTATGCGGAAAAGGGAAAGCTTCTTTTGCATAGCTTGTGGGAAAAAAGTACTAATGAGATTAGGAAAACAAAAAAAGTGGCATTTTGCTCATAAGAAAGAAGATTCATGTTTAGCCTTTTATGAAGCAGAATCTATGTATCATAGGCACGGTAAAGAATTGTTATATAAATGGTTCAAACGTCAAAACTTTCATGTAGATATAGAGCATTATTTACCAGAGATTCAGCAGCGACCAGATATTTTCATAGAGAGAGCAGGGAGAAAAGTTGCGATTGAATACCAGTGCGCGAATCTCTCTATAGAACAGCTGTACAAACGAACCTATTCGTATTGGCGAGCTGGTATACAGGTCATTTGGATTATTGGTGGAAATCAATTGAAAAAGCACTCTGCCTATTGGGTGAAATTTTCCTCCCTTATGGCTTTCTCCTTACAATCTTATCCTCAACCACTTCTTATTTTCTTCTGTTCGAAACAAAAATCATTTATGAAATGCGCGTTTCTCACTTCGTTTTCTACAAGCGTCTCTTTCTCACATATTATATACTTACCAACTGAAACGACTACTTTTGAAATGCTCTTTTCTTCTGTTCCTTTTCAAAAGGAGATATTAGAACGAGAATGGAAGAAGCGAAAGGACTATTTTCGAAAAAAGGCTTTGCCTATTTGGAATTATAATCATAAATCACTATTACGCCTCTTATATCACTGTAAATGTACCCCAGCAAATTTCCCTTCTGAAATTGGTGTGCCGCTTCCGTCCTCATTTGCTTTTCAAACAAATCCATTTATATGGCAAGCTTTTTTATATATGAAGTGTATAGGCGAGCTTGCGGTAGGGGATTATATTTCCCTTCCATACGTGTGGAGTTATATAAAAAAGTATACGAAAAGGCGTATGCTCCCGTACTTTTCACAGCATATATGGAAAGTAGCAGTTACTGAGTATATGACATTTTTATGCTATACAGGTGTATTACGTAAAGTAGGGACTTATAAGTACCAGAAAATACGGGGGATAGTTATGGTAAAAACAGAGGAGGAAGTTATGAAATATGATGAAAGTAGTTTAGCGTATGCCTTATCTTTATTTGAGGCAAAGTACAACATGAGAGAAGGAAAAGCGGATATAATAAAGACTGATCGTGAAGGAATTACATAAGAAAAATCGAATTGTATGTAAGTAGAGATATTTAAAGGAGGGCTTAAAGCATGTCTGAACAAAACACAGCAAAAACATTACCGGATCGTAACGAGATTGAAGAATCAAGTACGTGGCGATTAGAAGATATTTTCCAAACAGATGCAGAATGGGAACAAGAATTCCAAGCTATTAAAGAGCTATTACCGAAGTTAACTGAATTTAAAGGGAAACTTGGTGACTCTGCGAACAATTTACTTGAAGCATTGCAATATGAAGATGAAATTTCAATGCGATTAGGTAAGCTATATACATATGCACATATGCGTTACGATCAAGATACAACAAACTCTGTGTATCAAGCGTTAAATGACCGTGCAACAAATTTATATTCACAAGTATCTAGTAGCACAGCATATATTGTGCCTGAAATTTTATCGATTTCAGAAGATACATTGCAAACATTCTTGAAAGAAAATAGAGAATTAAGTGTATATGAACATGCGTTAGAAGAAATTACGCGTCAACGCCCTCACGTATTATCTGAAGCGGAAGAGGCTTTATTAGCAGAAGCATCTGAAGTAATGAGTGCGTCAAGTAATACATTTGGTATGTTGAATAATGCGGATTTGAAATTCCCATCTATTAAAGGTGAGGATGGAGAAGAAGTAGAAATTACACATGGCCGTTACATTCAGTTTTTAGAAAGTGATGATCGTCGTGTGCGTGAAGATGCATTCAAAGCTGTATATGAAACGTACGGAAAATATAAGAACACATTTGCAAGTACGTTAAGCGGAGCTGTAAAGCGTAATAATTTCAATGCACGTGTTCGTAAATATGACTCTGCACGTCAAGCAGCATTAAGTAATAATAATATTCCTGAAGCGGTGTATGATCAACTTGTTCAATCTGTAAATGATAATTTACACTTGCTACATCGTTACATTGATATTCGTAAGCGTGCACTAGGGCTTGATGAGCTTCATATGTATGATTTATATACACCACTTGTACCAGAAGTGAAAATGAATGTGAAGTATGAAGAAGCGCAAGACATGTTATTAAAGTCTTTACATGTACTGGGTGATGAGTATGTTGATATTTTGAAAGAAGCATATGAAAATCGCTGGGTAGATGTGTATGAGAATAAAGGAAAACGAAGCGGAGCATATTCATCTGGTGCATATGGAACAAATCCTTATATTTTAATGAACTGGCATGATAATGTAAATAATTTATTTACACTTGCTCATGAATTTGGCCATTCTGTCCATAGTTACTACACAAGAAAAACGCAGCCGCACGTATACGGGGATTATTCAATCTTCGTTGCGGAAGTAGCATCAACTTGTAATGAAGCGCTTCTAAACGATTATTTATTAAAAACGACAGAAGATAAGAAAGAGCGTCTATACTTATTAAATCATTATTTGGAAGGATTCCGTGGTACTGTATTCCGTCAAACGATGTTCGCAGAGTTTGAGCATATTATTCATAAGAAAGTACAAGAGGGACATGCGGTAACACCAGACATGCTAACGGAGATCTACTATGATTTAAATAAGAAATATTTCGGTGATGCTTTAGTAATTGATGAAGAAATTGGTTTAGAGTGGTCTCGTATTCCGCACTTCTACTACAACTATTACGTATACCAATACGCAACAGGATTTAGTGCAGCAACGGCTCTATCTAAACAAATTTTAGAAGAAGGGCAACCAGCAGTAGAACGTTACATTAATGAGTTCTTAAAAGCAGGAAGCTCAGATTATCCAATTGAAGTGCTGAAAAAAGCTGGAGTAGATATGGCATCTCCAGAACCGGTAAAAGAAGCATTGCAAGTATTTGAAGAGAAATTAAATGAATTAGAAGCATTATTATTTGAAGAGAAGTAATAGAAAAGACGAGGAATTTGCCTCGTCTTTTTCTTGATGTCATTTTGTCGATATTTGTCGAGAAAATAAATCGAATTGTCTTCTTTTTTCTAAACTAGAAGGCAGTTTTACAGTTCATTAAAACCCTTTAAATCGTTTTTTATGGTTGAAATAAGAGAGAGCGATGACAATGACTCCGAATAAAAGAGGAAAGGCAATCATTTTAGGAAAAGCTTGTAGTAGAGAGAGGATGTACAAGAAAAAAGAAACGATGACGGCTAGAATGATAAGTAAAATATACGTTTTTTTCATACAAAACACCTCCAAAATAGCTTTTTTATAGCTTATTCAAAAATGAAAACGTTTAGAATGTGACAAAAGTGTGAAATTCGACAAAAGGGGTTGTCATCTGACGTCGAATCTTGTAATATAATAAGCGTGAACGAATTCACATACAAACATATACCCCTTTGTTTGAACGTGAAAATTTCTCCCATCCCCTTTAATATTTTTATAAGCCGTAAAGAAAAAGACCTGGTGTTTACACCAGGTCTTTTTCTTTTGCTATCCATTTCCAATAACGCTCACATTTTACGTCAATCATTTGTACTTTTCGTTTCAGTTGTAATTTTTTTAGTTCACGTTCAATTTCTTGCTTCGAGCAGTCATATATAAATGCTACTTCTTTTGAAGAGATAAATTGTGTCGCTTCCAGTAATACTTCTAAAGGTGGTAATGGCTCTGGCTCGATTTCACATTTTACAAGTTCTTTCAATAATTGTACGTAGACGTCGTAGGAATACGTTCCAGCGATTTTAATACCTTCTTCATCTGAATTTGCATGAAAGAATACGAGAGAAGGTATTTCTGTAATATGCATTTCATTTGTGAATTTTAAGTCACATTGGAAAGCCTTTTTTGCGCTAGCGGAATATAGGTCTTTTTTAAATTCTTCTACATCAATATTGCTATCTTTTGCGCATGCAAGTAATAATTCGCAGTCAGGATTTGATACATTTTCAAGGAAAATATATTCTTGGAGTTTTCGCAAAAACTTCGAACCTGCTTTTCGGCCCTGCAACTCCGCTGCTTTAATTGCCATCGAAACTAAATATGGTGTTGACGATGCTTCTTGCATATGTACCTTTCCATCACATGAAAAACCTTGTAAACTTGTTGTCTTTTCCCACACAAATCGAATATTAGCAGGTTTATTCCATTTGTGTGAGGAAGCGTTCGTTCCGTCCACTTTTCCTGTTACGATATGACGAATAGAGAAGTATTTCCCGTACTCAAGCCATAGTTTAATAATAAAGGGCTCAATTTCCCAGCAATCTTTACAAAGTGGATCAATAAATAAATATGCTTCTACAGACTTATGCTCACATGCGGAAGGAGATGGCATATTGATATGCTTTGCTTCCTGTTTATCCATTATATTTCACCTGTTTCGTTTGGAGTATTAACCATATGCTGAGCAGTTAATGCTAAACGTTCAAAAACGAACTCTCTTATATGACCGTGCACTCCTGTGTCATCCATTGCTTGCTCCATGCACGATAGCCAAGCCTCTGCTCGTTTTGGAGTAATCTCAAACGGGAGATGGCGTGCTCTTAACATAGGATGACCATGTTCTTCAGTGTACAAATTAGGACCACCTAAATATTGTGTTAAAAATTGTTTCTGCTTCCTAGCTGTTTCGGTTAAATCATCCGGGAAGATGGGAGATAGGTCAGGGTGTTTACTGACATAGGAATAAAATGTGTCTACTAATATTGCAATGCATTGTTCACCGCCAATTGCTTCAAATGGTGTCATCGGTTGCTTGCTCATCCTTTTAAACTCCTTTTTCCATGAAATGTATATCTATTGTAGCAATGGAATGTTAGGGAGGGCAAATAAACAGCCTTCATAACGTTCTTTGCTTATTCTACAAATGTAAAAGAATCTTTTCTTTTTCAAAAAGTGAGATGTATCCACTAGTAGAACGTATTCACTAGTGGAATTTTCACTTTAGCGTGCTTTGTTTTGTTTGGCAAGGAAAAAGCGTTTTACTTTATTATTTGTATGACGGATTGGTATGTCGTGTTGCTTTAACAAATGAATAAATGAAGCTTTGCCTGCTTCTTCATCTTGCACTTCAAATTCAATTTCATAATCATCGTGATTGTAATAGAAACTATGATCAAAGACAAGCGTTCCGCCTTCAAATAGTGTTTCGGCTCTTTCAGTTGTTAAACTACCCATATAAGTTAAAGCAGAAACAGGAATTTGTAATGTGTGTAGTTGATCTACTACAGCGCCTTGAATAATTGTATTTGTTTCCATCATCAATCTTGCTTCATCTGCTGTTATAACTTGATGCGTTTCTAACAAGCCGACTTCTGCAGGTTGTTTCAATGTTAATGTATAAGTTGCTCCTTTATGACGAATACGAAGTGCAGAGCCAGCTTCTTTTAATGAGAAGCTCGGTGTTTCAAAGTAGTGATTCACCTGTTTCGTAAATCCTTCAATAGAGAATGATTTACATAATGTATTGAATTCTTCTTCTGTAACAATATTTTTAAATTCAATTTCAATTTCTTGTGTCATTGTATGCGCGCTCCTTTTGAAAAATAATTCTTTACACATTATCGCTTTTTCACAAATTTGGTTCAATGTTTTATTTGTTTGCGTCCATGTTATGATACAATAATACTGTTAAGTAAGACAGGAAGTTGAGATGGAGGAGTTAGAGCATGCAAAATAAAATCCAAGTTAAGAGCGTAGAAAAGAGAGAGAATGCTCTTATTTTTTGTGCGGAAAATAGTGAAATAGAGGTAAAGGAGTTAAGTGCGCGTAATCACGTACTTGTAGACTCAGATAATTTATCATTTTTATATATCTTAGAAAACGAATCATCTTTCATTTATGTAAGCATTCCGCATACATGCTGGGAAGCAATGCATGAAGCGATGAATAACGACGTGGTTATGTTCGTTCGCGTGAATGACATTGAAATGGAATTAGAAGGTTTAAAAGAAGAAGTAGAATATTTAGTTGAAAATATTGAAGGTAATGCAAATTACGGAGAAGAACTAGTAACTGCTGTAGAAAAAGTATTTCTATAAGCAAATGGATTGATTTTGGTGGTGGTTGAAATGAATCGAAATTGGGAAGAATTTTTAGCACCTTACCACCAAGCGGTGGCAGAGCTGAAAGTGAAACTAAAAGGAATGCGTACTCAATTTGCAATGTTAACAGAGCATTCTCCAATTGAGTTTGTAACAGGAAGGGTAAAGTCGGTTGCAAGTATTATTGATAAAGCGGAGAAGAGAAATGTACCGTTAGACAGGCTAAGAGAAGATATGCAAGACATCGCGGGCCTTCGAATGATGTGTCAATTTGTTGATGAGATTAAGCCTGTTGTAGAATATCTTAGAAAACGAAATGACTTTGAAATCGTGGAAGAACGTGATTACGTCACGCAGAAGAAAGATAGCGGTTATCGTTCTTATCATGTTGTCATTAGTTACCCCGTTCAAACGATTCAAGGTGAACAAAAAGTATTGGTAGAAATCCAAATACGTACGCTAGCAATGAACTTTTGGGCAACAATTGAGCATTCTTTAAATTATAAATATAGTGGGCGTTTTCCTGAAGATATTAAAATACGCTTGCAACGTGCAGCGGAAGCAGCATTTTTATTAGATGAAGAAATGTCTTCTATCCGTCTTGAAATTCAAGAAGCGCAGAAGGCTTTTTCAAGAAAGCAAGAAACGAAAGATTCCGAATCATAAACTAAAGGGTGTTGGGCGATGAAATTTACAATTATGTCAAAGGGAGATCAATCATCAGATGCACTGGCAAGCACGATGAAAGAATACTTGCTAGATTTTGGATTTATAATGGATGAACAGGAACCCGATATTGTAATTTCTGTTGGGGGAGATGGAACGCTTTTATATGCGTTTCATCGTTATTATAATCGATTGGATGAAACAGCATTTGTTGGTGTACATACAGGGCATTTAGGTTTCTATGCAGATTGGTTACCGACAGAAGTAGAGAAATTAGTAATTGCAATTGCTAAAACACCATTCCAAGTGGTGGAATATCCGCTTTTAGAAGTGATTATTCGCTATGTGAATGGGAGTAAAGAGTCACAGTATTTAGCGATGAATGAAGCGACTGTGAAAAGTGCAGAAGGTACATTAGTAACAGAAGTGGAAATACGCGGAGAGTACTTTGAAACGTTCCGCGGGGATGGCCTTTGTATTTCTACTCCTTCGGGAAGTACTGCGTATAATAAGGCGCTTGGCGGAGCAATTATTCACCCTTCTATTGAAGCGATTCAAATTGCGGAAATGGCATCTATTAATAACCGTGTGTTTCGTACGGTAGGTTCGCCGCTCGTATTGCCGAAACATCATACATGCGTGCTGAAGCCGACTGCAGGAATGAACTTACAAATTACGGTGGACCATTTAACGATGGTTCATCAAGATGTGAAATCAATTCAGTATCGCGTGGCAAACGAGAAAGTACGATTTGTTCGTTTCCGACCGTTTCCGTTCTGGAAACGAGTTCGTGACTCGTTTGTTGCAGATAAATAGAAAGGGTTTATATATTTGAACAGATTTACATTGAAATGGGATATAGACTCGGCTGAGGAAGGAACTTTGGTTAGAGAATTTTTAAAAACAAAAGGGATCTCCAAAGCCGCATTAACGGATATAAAGTTTCACGGCGGAGCTATTGAAGTAAATGGTCAACATGCGAGCGTTCGCCATCAGTTGCAAGCTGGTGAAGAATTACGTGTCTTTTTTCCAGTGGAGGAAAGAAGTGAAGGGATGATTGCAGAAGATATCCCTTTATGTATTGTATACGAAGATGATGCAGTTCTTGTCATAAACAAAGAGGCGAACATGTCAACGATTCCGTCTAGAGAACATCCGGCTGGAAGTGTTGCAAATGCACTTTTATCTCATTATGATAAGCAACATCTTGCAAGTACGGTGCACATCGTAACGAGGTTAGATCGTGATACTTCAGGGCTTATGCTTATTGCAAAAAATCGTTTCGTACATCATCTTTTATCGAAACAGCATCAACAAAAAGCTGTGAAAAGAACGTATGAAGCGATCGTTCACGGTGAGATGGTAGAAAGAGAAGGAACGATTGACGCACCGATTGGACGAAAATCGGATAGCATTATTGAGCGAACCGTTTGTGAGGATGGGCAAAGAGCTGTTACTCATTTTAGAGTGATCGATAGCGCGAATCATAAGACGCACGTATCACTTGAGCTCGATACAGGGAGAACGCATCAAATTCGTGTACATATGGCGCACATAGGACATCCGCTACTTGGCGATAATTTATATGGTGGAAAAAGAGATGAAATGAAGCGACAAGCGCTTCACAGTACATCCTTGACGTTTTATCATCCTATTTTAGAGAAAGAAATGTCTTTCACTACACCGATTCCAAGCGATATGCAAGCGGTATTAAGACATACTTAAAAAGGGAACAAAATTCTTATGTAACGAAGAATTTTGTTCCCTTTTTTCTTAGCGGAATAATATTAAAATTTGGTTTTCACCCGTGCGCTTTATAACGAAAAAGCCACTTTCAGATTTTGTAGCAATGCCATCGTTATTTGGACGACAATATCCATGCGTTTCGCAAGTACCGTCATCACGTACTAACATTTGTCCAATTAATCCGACAGGAAGCCACTCGTTACGGTCTTTTCTTGCTATATATTTGCAAGCTGGATCCCATTCTGTATTTAAAAGGGGTTGTATGTCTTGCGATTCCGTACGTACATATTGACGTTTTCCAAAGCTATCTGTTTTATAGCGTTTTTGCCAACTTAAAGCGCCGCTATTTCCTATAAGAGCGGGGGTGGCGCTAGATATTCCTAAGATGAATGAATCGTTTGAAGTAGCGATTCGAATTTTTTCTTCGCTACTAAATGTAACGAAATAACCTACATCAATAAAAGTATTGTCTACTGTTTCAAACATTTGCGCAAAATCAGTTCCGCTTGCATTGTAAGAAGCGCCCTCAATGTACATTTCTCCATTATGAGCAAGCCACTTTGCACCGATATTATGATCGGTTTCATTTGTGCCGTTTGCAATAAACCAAGAATAAGATTCATCTGCTGTGCCGAAGCGCCCCATAATATGGCTACCTGCAAAATGAGCTGTTGATGTATGATTACCTTCCGCATGAGAAGAGAATCCGTTAGCGATAGTCGCGGTTCCTTCTGCATGTGCTGCTTCGCCTAAAGCGATTGTATGTTTACCTTCTGCATGAGAATAAGCGCCACTTGCTGTCGTTTCACTTCCTTCACTATGGGAACTATGTCCAGTTGCTTTCGTTTTTGATCCTTCTGCATGAGAGAAAGAACCTTTTGCATGTGTCAGAAGTCCTTCTGCATGTGAAGCTGTACCCTCTGCATGAGAGTGAAGACCCTCTGCATATGCATACCGCCCATCTTTTTTTACTTTTGTATTTTCAGATGTAGGGGTCTGAATGATAATCGTTTTTTCTGTTTGTATATCACCTGATGGTACTAATGCTTCTTTAATTTTTTTCACTTGATTTATAATAGCAGCTGGAATTTCTGCTTCCGCTTTTTTATTTATTGCTACAGGGCTGTTTTCTTCTGTATTCTTCTCTACTTGCTCAGAAGGCACAATCTGTTCAGGATGAGTAGAGAGAGGTTTATTTTTTTGCTGCATCTTTGCTTTTCTATTATCAATTATGCGGCTCATTACAGCATTCTGTAATGAGACATATTTTGGTCTATCTTTGTTTTTTGTGGAAGCCTCTTGTTCTTCCAGTTCTTCTACAGCTGCAGCTCGAATGCTGCACCAGTTGTTAATTCCGTACATGGGCAGATAAAAAGGCGGGCATTTTCTTTTTTGTTTAGAAGATTTTTTCTTCATTCTGTCACCTCCTGCGACAGTATATGCCGTGTCATTAAAAAAAGATGCACTTTATTGCATCTTTTTTTAATGACTTTACCTAGTTTTTATATGAGAGACGCCTAAATGATACGGTAATCCTTACATATGGGTTATGAAATTGGGCGGAATTTCTCAGGGACAAAAGGCAGGGAGGAAGGAACGGAAACAGTCTCCATTTCAGGATAACGTAGTCCAGTTAGTTTGCCACCAAATACAGCACCAGTGTCAATATTGACTGTATGATTTACAAAGCGAGGTTCTTTTACGGGTGTATGTCCATATACAACCCAAGCTGTTCCTTTATACTCCTTCGCCCAGTCGCGACGGACAGGAGAGCCGTCAGCATGTTTTTCTCCTGTAATATCGCCGTATAATACAAAGGTTTGTACTTTTTTATCTTTTCTTCCTATGTAATCTTGCCGAATGCCGGCGTGACACATAATTAACCTTTTTTCATCGAGTACATGATATAAAGGGGATTGCTCGTAAAGTGTGATGAATTTTTCTTTTATCATGTTTTGTTGATGAGAAGGCAGTGCTTCATATTCGGCAACAGTTGTTTCGAGTCCATGAGCGATTGTCACATTACGTCCAAGGAAAAATCGGTATAGCTTATTGCAGTGATTTCCCGGAGCGTAATACGCTACTTTTTTATTTATGACAAGTTCCCATACAATTTCAATCATACGTAATGAGTGAGGACCGCGATCTGTGATATCGCCAACAAAAGCAAGCTTGCGTTGATCAGGGTGAATCGGCAAGTCACTATTCCAGTTATATCCGAGTTTTTTCGTTAAATCTTGAAACTCTTGGAAGCATCCATGAATATCCCCTATAATGTCATATTTCATATGTAAACCTCCATCATATTTTTCATTAGTATATCTAAAAAAGGATAGAGATAAAAATATACCGCTTTTGTGCTTCAGTTGAACATAAAGATTTTCGTTCTTGAGCGGACGTTTAAAACAAATCCAATCGCTATCATGTATGTGAGTAAGGAGCTTCCTCCGTAGCTCATAAGGGGTAGTGTGATGCCTGTAATAGGTAGTAATCCGATTGTCATCCCGATATTTTGAAATACTTGAAAAGTAAACATTCCGATTGTACCAGCGCAGATGTAACTGCCGAAAGGGTCATTACTTTCTATAGCGATATGAATCATGCGGAAAATAAGTAGGAAAAAAAGCGCAATAATGACGCTTGCGCCTAAAAATCCGAATTGCTCAGCGACATTCGTGAAAATAAAATCTGTATGTGGTTCTGGAAAGTATACTTGTCCATTTTCCCAACCTTTTCCTTGCATTTCTCCTGATCCGGTAGCTAAGAAAGCTTGTCTTAATTGATAGCCTTGCGCATCATATTTGTATGGCGCTAACCAGCCGTAGAAGCGATTTAGTTGATATTCTTGTAAAATGTGTGCTTTAAAGAATTTTGTATGAGTGAAAAAAATATACGTTAATGTAAAGCCAGCTACAAAGATACCGGAAACTAACCCGAAAATAAAACGCCAACGTATACCAGAAACTAATATCATTGCTGCGAGCATAGCTGAAATTACCATTGTGTTTCCTAAATCAGGTTCCTTTGCAATCAGTAGTAATGGCGGCAAACTTGTTGCGCATATTTTTCCGAGTAATAGAAAATCGTCGTGTATTGTTCGGTAAAAATATTTCTCATTATGATTAGCTATAATTCGTCCGATGACAATAATTAAAAACAATTTCATAATTTCGGAAGGCTGGAAATTTCCGATGCCTGGGAGCCTGTACCAAGCGGTCGCACCTTTAATTGTAACGGCACCTGGTACTTGAAATTCTAGTCCAATAAGTAGTACCAATGCAAAGCTATATAAATACCAAGCAATTTTTTGATAACGATCGAAATCGATAATCATAATGATACCAATGGCTATGAATCCAATGAAGTACCACTGGATTTGCTTTAATACAAAATTTACATGTTGTAAAAATGGTGGTAAAGAGGCTTGTGCACTTGCAATTGCAAAACAACTAACAATTCCAATGGCAAATAAAATGAATAGCAATACGTAGTCTATTTGATATTGAGAATTTGAATCTTTCAATGTGTGTATTCCTTTCTATCGCCTAGTAAGTATGTGGATCATGTCATGATAAAAATAATATACAAGCAGACTATGCATACATTTATTCCACTATTTGCGGGAAGTCATACATCACAAGGAAGGAATTCCCCCTTGTGATGGATTATATTGCATGGAGTTCTTTTGTAACTATATTCAAACAATGAGAAAGGCGAGTATGTGTATCGGTCGTTGGAATGAGTTCTGGATATAGCTGATAAAATGTTGTAGCATTTTTATACCATTCGCAAGCTTTTAACAGACTCGTTTTGTAATAGTCAATCTCTTGTAGAAAACCATATTTTTTTGAATGTAAAACGAGATGTGAAAAATCTTCGCAACCTTCAAGGTATTTGTGATGTACTTGCTGTCCCGTATGAAGGCGGAAAGAACTTAAAGGTTCCGTGATGTAGATTGCATCACCTTTGGAAAGTAAACTGATCCAAGAAGCCATATCAACACTACAATTATAATTTCTCCCATTTAAAGTACCGAAAGGTTCTGTTAATAGGCGTTTTCGAAAGAGTACAGTCGTAGGTTCACCGATAATATTTTGTCCTAGTATAAGCATATGGTTTCCAAGATCTCTCCCATTTAGTAGAGTATCTTCATCATATAATCTTTTCATGGAGGGATGTTGTTCAATTATCTCTCCATCGTCATTAATCCAAGTACGATAAGATGTAATAAGTGCGAGATTTTGATCTAAGTCTTTTTGGAAATAAAACATCATTTTTTCAATTTTATTATTATAAAATATATCATCGTCCATTAAGAAATTTATGTACTCTCCATTTGACTGTTCTAAGAGCATAAGGGCGTTATGAAATTGTCCTAAAGTAGAGGGATTTCGAATGTATTTTATATGTTTATACTTATGTAAATAATGTCTGTATATTAATTTTTCTGTTTCATTATTTGTACTATCGTCTCCTACAATAATTTCAATATTCGAATACGTTTGTGCTAATGCACTTTCTAGAGCAATTTTAAAATAATGTGGTCGATTATAGGTAGGAATAAGGATGGAAACGAGAGGTGAATTTTTTATATTATCCATATACAACTACCTTTCAGAAATTTTTTGTGTAAGAATCATATCTTGATAACTTGTGTGTTTCGTTCTGCCACACCATGAACCATAATGGAGAGGAGTCTGTACTTCTAGCCCATATTTATTTAATAGAGTACGAATATCTTCCTCAGGATAGGCAACTGCGAAATTCGGGATATCTTTATTTAGAACATAACAATTGTCAATTTGATGATAAAAACCTAACGTACTTAGTCCTGCATTTAAGTAATAGGAAGATTCAGGGTTAATTAAAAAGAAAGTAATAAAACATCTCCCATCCTTTTTCAAAACTCGAGAAATTTCACTTAAGTAATGCTCTAATTCTTTCGGAAGGAGGTGGGTAAATATAGACGTTAAAAAAATAAAATCAAATGATTCATCTCCATATGGAAACTTGTATTGGGAAGCATCTTCTTTTCCATCGGGATTGTAGAATTGGTTATATATATCGACATGTTCAAAATGGAAATTGTTACGGCGTTTTGAAATGTTATTTTTGCACCATGTAATTCCCTTATTAAATAAGTCAAATCCATAATAATTACCATCATCGCTTAAATAGTTCATTAATGGAACCGCCATCCGGCCGATACCACAGCCTACATCTAACACTGTTTCATTTGATTTTAAATTGCCAATTTCAATAAAATACTGCATAAACTCTTTTCCAACTTCTTCAAAATGACCACCTACATATTGAACAAGTTCTGGAGGTGGGATTAATGTGATTTTTTTCTCATTTTCGTTCAAAAAATTCACACCTTTCTTATAGTAAAGTAGGAAATTTCTACTTTATATTGAGGGGAGCTTTGCTTTTATTCATTACAAGATTGGTTTTCATGAATTAGTAGTATAATAGTACCCCTCAACTAAATATTTTTTTATTCTATTCTTTTCTCCAAAAAATACCGAAATCATCAATTTGAGTCATAGGAGTTTTTATGTTTCTTTCACTTCTGAAATCTGTTACAGCCTCTGCGCATGTTATCAATCCATAATCATCAATAATAATAAAGCCGCCTGTTGAAACTTTATCGTATAAATTTACAAGACTATCCATCGTTGATTCATACATATCACCATCAAGGCGAGCAATTGCAATTTTTTCTATCGGTGCTGAAGGCAATGTATCTTTAAACCAACCCTTTAAAAATTTCACCTGATCATTTAATAAATCATATTTTCTAAAGTTTTCTTGCACTGTTTCTAAAGAAACTCGTAAGTAATCGAATGTGTGCAAATAATCACCGTAATCTTTCGGATATTGTTCTAAGTTAGGTGCGGGCAGACCTTCAAACGAATCGGCAACCCATACAGTACGATCCTTAATGTTGTTTGCTTGTAAAAACCCGTTCATAAAAATGCATGATCCTCCGCGCCATACACCAGTTTCAATAAAATCACCTTCTATATTTTCCCTGACTACAGTTTCCATCGCCTCTTGTAATTGATTCATACGTTTTCGCCCAACCATACTATGTGCAGCTCTTGGCCAATCCTTGCCACCTTGCCGCTCATTGTTTGAAACATTAGGATTAACGATTTTTAAATTGTGATTTTCTACATACTGCTTAAGAAATAAAGGAAGTGGAACCGTAACTGGTTCATATGATAGTTCTTTAGATATATGTAACGAAGCAGGTAAGTATGGTTCGTATTCTAACCATATTTCAAATAAAATTGTTTTCTTTAATAACTCAAGATAAAGCTGGACAGCCGATTTATTTTCCATATAAGTGCCTCCTGCGGAATGTCATACAACATTATGACTATGTAGAAAAGGAAGATTTAATGATTGAATTTAAAAATGAAAAAGCAGTAAAACTGAT
This sequence comes from Bacillus cereus group sp. BcHK124, assembly GCF_027712065.1. Classification (NCBI taxonomy): domain Bacteria; kingdom Bacillati; phylum Bacillota; class Bacilli; order Caryophanales; family Bacillaceae; genus Bacillus; species Bacillus cereus group sp. BcHK124. Next base: position 55,130 of record NZ_JAQFPJ010000014.1, on the reverse strand, counting down.
ATCAGTTTTACTGCTAAGTAAAAAAATTAAGCGATTTTTTCAATAATAATAGATGCATTTGTACCAAGAGCTAATGATAGCCCAACCCCTGTAACAATTACTTCAACTAATGATGGAGTTGTCGTAATTTGCGTAATTGCTTGAACAACGATAGGTGCTCCAACTGAGATTAAAGTAGCCCCAGTACCTGGTACAGATACCCCATTTACTTGAATTGTAAGCCCCCCTAATACACTTACTGCTGCAGTATATACGATAACAGTGATTTTATAGAATCCAGTTTCACTAATTACGAAAGTATCAGGATCTAATTGAGAAATTGCTGTACCAAACTGAGATCCAACAGTATTAAATGGTACTGGAGCATTAAGTCCAAGATCCAAAGAAATCCCAGCGGAGTTAAATGCATACAATCCTGCTGGAAGTCCTAGCCCTGATGGTCCAGTCAGTCCAGTCGGTCCAGTAGGCCCAGTCGGTCCGGTAGCCCCAGTCGGTCCAGTAGCACCAGTGTCACCAGTAGGCCCAGTTGGTCCAGTAGCACCAGTGTCACCAGTAGGCCCAGTTGGTCCAGTCGTACCAGTTGTACCAGTCGGTCCAGTGTTACCAGTTGGTCCAGTTGGTCCAGTTGTACCAGTAGGCCCAGTAGGCCCAGTCGGTCCAGTAGGCCCAGTAGGCCCAGTTGGTACAGTAGGCCCAGTAGGCCCAGTCGGTCCAGTCGGTCCAGTAGGCCCAGTCGGAAGGGTAAACGGTGGTATTGGTGGTAATGTTGGTCCTACAAGATTAGGGTCAAATGCACTAGCTGATAAAGATTCATCGGGATTCAATCCATCTGAATAATTATTATTTGACATAAATTCACCTCCATAAAGCGTTCATTATATAGTAGATGCAAAACCGGAAGAAAATGACACGGACATTTGAATTATTGAAAAGAAATCTTAAACTGCTTGTGCAAGTTAAAAAAGTGGAAAGTTTATTGTATGTATAACATATGATTGATTTGGAAGAGGGTGATTATGTTGAACAAGCAAGGAATTACAATTAGTTTATGTATGATTGTTCGAGATGAGGAAGATACAATCGGTCGATGTTTAGATGCAGTCGGAAAAATTGTTGATGAAATTATTATAGTTGATACAGGTTCCATTGATCGAACGAAAGAAATTGTAGCTCAATATACCTCTAACATATATGACTTTCCATGGATTAATGATTTTGCGGCAGCGAGAAATTTTTCTTTTTCAAAAGCAACGCAAGAGTATATATTGTGGCTAGATGCAGATGACGTATTATTAGAAGATGCTCAAGAAGCATTGAAACTCTTAAAAAGAGAATTAGATCCTAAAATTGATGCTGTTTCGATGCCTTATCATCTTGCATTGGATTCTAGCGGGAAACCTTTATATTGTACAAAAAGAAATCGACTTGTAAAGCGTGAAAAACAATTCCAATGGTTTGGAAAGGTTCATGAGTATTTAGCTATTTCTGGTGAAACTTTTAGTAGTAATGTTGCTATTACACATAAAAAAGAAAAAAAGGTAACAAATCGTAATTTGAAAATTTTTCAAAATGCTGTAGCTGCAGGAGAAGAATTGAGTCCGAGAGATTTATTTTATTACGCTAATGAATCTATGGATAACCAAAAATATGATGATGCAGTTATGCTATATGAAACATTTCTTAATCAAGATGAAGGATGGTATGAAGAGAAAATTTATGCATGTGGTAAGTTAGGAGATTGCTATGCAAAGCTTGGATCATGGGAAAAGGCAATTGAATCTTGCGTGAAGTCGTTTCGATATGATGTTCCTAGAGGGGAGAATTGTACAAGAATAGGATATATATATATGGAACAACAAAAATATAACGAAGCGATATTTTGGTTTAAACTTGCAACGGAAGTACCAATGGCGACGGAGAGTCCATTTCATAGTCCAGCGAGCTACACATGGCTTCCCTATTTACAAATGTGTATTTGTTATAGCAAGTTAGGAGATCAAGACAAAGCTTATTATTACAACGAATTAGCGGCTGCTTATGTTCCAAATAATGCTGCAATCGAATATAACCGCAAATATTTTCGGGATGTTTTTGATAAACAATATAAATCGTTATAGGCAGCTTTTTTTAGAAATGGCTCATCGCGATTCTAACTCTAATAGATTGGCTATATAGTAAAGTATCGGCAATGTAACTAGTACAGGTTACATTTATAGACTTTAAATGAGATTTATATTTCAAATTCAATTTGCATAAGGAGTGTGTAAAATGAATTCCCCAAAAAATTCTTTATACGAAGAAAAGTCTGGGCATTATTATAATGCAGTGAATCCGAATTTATTAAAGCATATAAAAAAGGAATGGAAAGAAGTTCTTGATATCGGTTGCTCGAGTGGTGCATTGGGAGCCGCAATAAAAGAAAATGGCACACGTGTATCAGGAATTGAGGCATTCCCGGAAGCGGCAGAACAAGCAAAAGAAAAACTAGATCATGTCGTTTTAGGCGATATAGAAACAATGGATATGCCGTATGAGGAGGAGCAATTTGATTGCGTTATATTTGGTGACGTATTAGAGCATTTATTTGATCCTTGGGCTGTAATAGAAAAAGTAAAACCATATATAAAAGAAAATGGCGTAATTTTGGCTAGTATACCGAACGTTTCGCACATTTCAGTATTAGCTCCCTTACTCGCTGGAAATTGGACGTATACAGAATATGGGTTATTAGATAAAACACATATTCGTTTCTTTACATTTAATGAAATGCTACGAATGTTTTTAAAAGCAGGCTTTTCAATTAGTAAAGTAGATCGTGTATATGTTGATCATAAAATGTATGAACCGCTTATTGAGGAATTATATGGAATTTGTAAAAAATATCGTCTTGGAAGTGGCTTCATGGCTGAGACGGTTGTATTTCAATACATTATTGAAGCAGAAAAATCACAATTATGAGTGCCGCAGATAAAACAATATTATTTGTTACATGTATAAATGATCGGAAAATGTATGCACAGTGTGTACGACATATATTGAGTTTAGCAGTGCCTCCAGGATATATTGTACAATTTATGCCAATTCGGAATGCGAAAAGTATGACGAGCGGATATAATCAAGCGATTTCGCATCCAGCGAAATATAAAGTATATATACACCAAGATGTTTTCATTATGAATGTGGCATTTTTATACGGATTACTTCAATTATTTAACGAACATGAACATCTTGGAATGATTGGAATGATTGGAGCGCAATATGTTCCTCCAAACGGGATATGGAATGAAGGCAAGGGAGTTGTTGGGAAAGTAATTGGGTATATGAACGATTTATTTTATATGGCAACTCAAGAACAACCGTACCATGAGGCAAAAACATTTATACCTGTGGAATGTATAGACGGTTTATTGATGGCAACGCAATACGATATTCCGTGGCGAGAAGACTTGTTTGATGGGTTTGACTATTATGATGTATCTCAGTCATTTGAATTTAGAAAAGCTGGCTATACAGTTGGGGTTCCTGTACAGCGTGATGCGTGGTGCATTCACTATCATATTGATGTGAATATGACCAACTATGACAAGTATAGAAAGATATTTGTGGAGCACTATATGTCAGATGTAAATCAAGACGAATAGAGGGGCTACAAAATGAAGGATCGTACAATATTAGTTGTTGTTTGTGTGAATAATGAAGAGCTATTTGAACAATGCGAGAGACAAATAAGAAACCTTTTTGTTCCCCCTGATTATGTCGTGCAAATTTTTCCGATACGAGATGCGAAAAGTATGGCAAGCGCATATAACCGAGCACTTTCATATCCCGCGAAGTATAAGGTTTATATACATCAGGACACGTATCTTATTAATCGAGAGATGTTTTATACACTTATTTCCCTGTTTAAAGATAATGAAAAGCTCGGCTTAATTGGAGTAGCTGGAGCCCAATTTTTACCGAGTAACGGGATATGGTGGGAAGGGAAAAATTTAGTAGGGAAAGTGATTGAGTATAGAAGACGGAATTATCAATTATTAAATTTAGATCAGGGGTTTTATGGAAGTCAATCTTTTATGTCGGTGCAGGCAATTGATGGCTTATTCATGGCAACGCAGTATGATATTCCGTGGCGAGAAGATTTGTTTCAAGGGTTCCACTTTTATGATGTATCACAGTCTTTAGAGTTTCAAAGGGCTGGTTATTTAATTGGTATCCCAAATCAATCAAATTTATGGTGTATTCATTATAACGGGGATGAGTTTGATGCGGATACATATGAGGAGTATCGGAAAGTGTTTGTAGAACATTACAAAGATATATTATCTCCATCATAAGGGAGAGATGCAGGATGAAAGGAATTATTTTAGCAGGTGGAACTGGATCAAGATTATATCCAATAACGAAAGTAACGAATAAACATTTGCTTCCAGTTGGACGGTATCCAATGATTTATCATGCAGTATATAAGCTAAAACAATGCGAAATTACAGATATTATGATTATTACAGGTAAAGAGCATATGGGAGATGTTGTTAGTTTTTTAGGAAGCGGCCAAGAATTTGGCGTGTCCTTTACGTATCGTGTGCAAGATAAGGCTGGCGGAATTGCGCAAGCATTAGGGCTTTGTGAAGACTTCGTTGGGAATGATCGCATGGTAGTTATATTAGGAGATAATATCTTTTCTGATGATATTCGTCCGTATGTTGAAGAGTTTGCAAATCAAAAAGAGGGTGCGAAAGTACTGCTGCAATCTGTAGATGATCCGGAGAGATTTGGCGTAGCGCATATTCAAAACGACAAAATAATTGAAATTGAAGAAAAGCCGAAAGAGCCGAAAAGTTCCTATGCAGTCACAGGAATTTATTTGTATGATTCGAAAGTCTTTTCTTATATAAAAGAATTAAAACCTTCCGCAAGGGGAGAGCTTGAAATTACAGATATCAATAATTGGTATTTAAAACGTGAGGTACTTACTTATAATGAAATGAGCGGTTGGTGGACTGATGCAGGAACTCATGTTTCTCTTCAAAGGGCGAATATGTTAGCGCGGGATATAAACTTTGGTAAACAGTTTAACGGAGAATAGGTGAGAATATGGAAGTTATAGAAACAAACTTTACCGACGCAAAATTGTTAGAACCGAGGTTATTTGGAGATGAGCGTGGCTTTTTTACTGAAAGTTATAATAAGAAGGTGCTAGAAACATTAGGGATTACGTATTCATTTGTACAGGATAATGTTTCGTATTCGACAGAAGCGGGAACGATTCGGGGGTTACACTTTCAAAAAAATCCGAAAGCACAAACGAAACTTATTCAAGTTATGCAAGGAGCAATTTATGACGTTATCGTTGATTTGCGAAAAGATTCACCAACGTTTAAACAATGGAGAGGATATATTTTAAGCGCGGATAATCATCGGCAATTATTAGTGCCAAAAGGATTTGCACATGGTTTTTGTACACTTGTCCCGCATACTATTGTTATGTATAAAGTAGATGAGTATTATAGTGCTAATCATGACTCAGGGGTACTTTGGAATGATAAAGACTTAGCAATTCCATGGCCGGTAACAAGCCCTATTTTGTCTGATAAAGATCGAATATTACCATCGCTTCAGGAATGTGAAGATAGTTTTTGAGTAGGAGAGTTGTGTATGAATATATTAGTAACAGGTGGGGCCGGATTTATTGGAAGTAATTTTGTGCATTATATGTTACAAAGCTATGAAACATATAAAATTATTAATTTCGATGCATTAACATATAGTGGAAACTTAAATAATGTAAAGTCTATTCAAGATCATCCGAATTACTATTTTGTAAAAGGTGAAATTCAAAATGGAGAGCTGCTGGAGCATGTTATTCAGGAACGTGATGTGCAAGTCATTGTCAATTTCGCAGCTGAATCACATGTGGACCGTAGTATTGAAAATCCGCTTCCTTTTTATGATACAAATGTAATTGGGACAGTCACTTTATTAGAATTAGTAAAAAAATATCCGCATATTAAACTCGTGCAAGTATCAACGGATGAGGTGTATGGCTCTTTAGGAAAAACAGGGCGATTTACCGAGGAAACCCCGTTAGCTCCAAATAGTCCATATTCTTCAAGCAAAGCGAGCGCCGATATGATAGCTTTATCTTATTATAAAACATATCAATTACCAGTTATCGTAACGCGTTGTTCCAATAACTATGGGCCGTATCAATATCCTGAAAAATTAATTCCGTTAATGGTTACGAATGCGCTCGAAGGAAAAAAATTACCGTTATATGGCGATGGATTAAATGTAAGAGATTGGCTACATGTAACGGATCATTGTCGTGCGATTGACGTTGTTTTGCATAAGGGACGTATAGGAGAAGTATATAATATAGGTGGAAATAATGAAAAAACAAATATAGATGTTGTGGAACAAATTATTACTCTCTTAGGAAAAACGGAAAAGGATATTGAATATGTGACAGACCGTTTAGGACACGACCGCCGTTATGCGATTGATGCAGAGAAAATGAAGAATGAATTTGATTGGGAACCGAAGTATACGTTTGAGCAAGGGTTACAAGAAACGGTGCAATGGTATGAGAAGAATGAGGAATGGTGGAAACCATTAAAAAAGTAAGGGGTATATAAATGAGAGAACGGATTATCATAACAGGAGCAAATGGTCAATTGGGAAAGCAACTACAAGAAGAGTTAAATCCTGAAGAATATGACATATATCCATTTGATAAAAAGTTACTAGATATAACAAATATATCCAAAGTGCAGCAAGTAGTACAAGAAATAAGGCCACATATCATTATTCATTGTGCAGCGTATACGAAGGTTGATCAAGCTGAGAAAGAACGAGATCTTGCTTATAGAATAAATGCAATAGGGGCTCGAAATGTAGCAGTTGCCTCACAAATAGTGGGGGCGAAGTTAGTTTATATTAGTACGGATTATGTATTTCAAGGTGATAGACCGGAAGGGTACGATGAATTTCATAATCCGGCGCCGATAAATATATACGGGGCTTCTAAATATGCGGGAGAGCAGTTCGTCAAAGAGTTACATAATAAATACTTTATCGTTCGTACGTCATGGTTGTATGGTAAGTATGGAAATAATTTTGTGAAAACGATGATGCGATTAGGGAAAGAAAGAGAAGAAGTATCTGTTGTAGCGGATCAAATCGGTTCTCCTACGTATGTGGCGGATTTAAATGTAATGATTAATAAGCTCATTCATACTTCTTTATACGGTACGTATCACATATCCAATAGAGGATCATGTTCTTGGTTTGAATTTGCAAAGAAAATATTTTCGTATGCAAATATGAAAGTGGATGTATTACCGGTTTCAACTGAAGAATTTGGAGCGGCGGCAGCGAGACCAAAATATTCTATTTTCCAACATAACATGCTACGATTAAATGGTTTTTTACAAATGCCTTCTTGGGAAGAAGGATTAGAGCGTTTTTTTATAGAAACAAAAAGTCATTAACAATTTTCAGTTAATGACTTTTTTGTTTGCCTTTAAGAGGTTTTATGTTACTATAATTATAGTATCAGGTACTAATAACAAGTATAAGTATTTCTGGGAGGATATATCATGGAACTATTACAAGGGAAAACATTTGTTGTTATGGGCGTTGCGAACCAAAGAAGTATTGCATGGGGAATTGCTCGCTCTTTGCATAATGCAGGTGCAAAATTAATCTTCACATATGCAGGAGAACGTTTAGAGAGAAATGTTCGTGAATTAGCGGATACATTAGAAGGACAAGAATCACTTGTATTACCTTGTGATGTAACAAATGATGAAGAACTTACAGCTTGTTTTGAAACAATCAAGCAAGAAGTTGGTACAATTCACGGTGTAGCGCACTGTATTGCTTTTGCAAATCGTGACGACTTAAAAGGTGAATTTGTAGATACTTCTCGCGACGGATTTTTACTTGCACAAAATATTAGTGCATTCTCTTTAACAGCTGTAGCAAGAGAAGCGAAGAAAGTAATGACAGAAGGCGGAAATATTTTAACGTTAACATATCTTGGCGGCGAGCGCGTTGTGAAAAACTATAACGTTATGGGCGTTGCGAAAGCTTCATTAGAAGCGAGCGTGAAATATTTAGCGAACGATTTAGGCCAACATGGCATTCGCGTTAACGCTATTTCTGCAGGTCCAATTCGTACGTTATCTGCAAAAGGTGTAGGCGACTTTAACTCAATCTTAAGAGAAATTGAGGAGCGCGCACCACTTCGTCGTACAACAACTCCAGAAGAAGTTGGGGATACAGCAGTATTCTTATTCAGTGATTTAGCACGCGGCGTAACAGGAGAAAACATTCACGTTGATTCAGGGTATCATATCTTAGGATAATTATAATATGAACTGTTAAAGGACAATCTCTACATGTTGAGATTGTCCTTTTTATTTGTTCTTGGAAAGAACGATTTTTAACGAAAGTTCTTACCATGTGATGAATATAACTATAATAGTACACGATTTATCCAGCTACGTATGGAAGTGGGAGGGACGAGTGTGAAGAATAAAAATAAAAGTTCAACAGTTGGAAAACCGTTGTTATATATTGCGCAAGTAAGTTTGGAACTTGCTGCACCGAAAATAAAAAGAATTATTTTAACAAACTTTGAAAATGAGGATCGAAAAGAGGAAAGTAATAGAAACGAAAATGTTGTAAGTAGTGCTGTGGAAGAGGTCATAGAACAAGAACAGGAACAACAAGAGGAGCAGCAAGTGGAAGGGAAAATAGAAGAAGAGGAACAAGTACAAGAACAGCAAGAGCCAGTGAGAACTGTTCCATATAATAAATCATTTAAGGATATGAATAACGAAGAGAGAATTCATTTTTTATTAAATCGCCCTCATTATATTCCGAAAGTAAGGTGCAGAATAAAAACAGCTACAGTTTCATATGTTGGATCAATCATATCGTATCGTAATGGAATTGTAGCGATTATGCCACCAAATAGCATGCGAGATATTAAGTTGTCTATAGATGATATCCAGTCGATTAGTATGGCCGGCTTTTAAATATGTAAAGGTGGTAGAAATCTTCTACCACCCCAATAGTTTTTTAGTTTACTTCACTTATTAGATAGAAACGTCGCGTAAGCACTGGATAGCACAGAAACAGCTTAAATCAACAGTAAGGCAAGTGTTAGTTGATACTAATCTTGCATTTGGTACAGCTAAAAACGTACAAATTGGATTATCACCAGGTGGTACAGGAGAACCGTCACCTAATACAACAGTTAATACACGTAGCACAGCACAGCTATCATCATCTACACTTTCCACACGGAAAATTGGAGATTGGCAGCTAACAAGGCTTGCAGATGGTGCAAATGCTTCAAATGCTGTTCCAGCTTTTGTGTATAAAATAAAAGGGCGTGTATTTGCTACTGAAGCACTATTGTGTGCCCCTAAAAATGGGATTTCACAACCAGATCCACACGTTGTTGTAGAACAATCTTGTAATTCATTGATGAATTTTACAACGTCAACTACACAATGAGAAGAGCCATGGTGTTTATTTTCGTTACAACTCATTAATGTCACTCCTTATCTTCTTGTTTGTATTTACATTAATAAGATATTGGAGTCGAGGAGATTTGGTCACAATCTCAAGACCTTTTTTTTTAAATAGGCGAAAGAAGATAAGGGAAGGTGGAATCATGCTGTTTACAAGTTGGCTTTTATTTTTTATTTTCGCGTTAGCGGCTTTTAGGCTCACCCGTTTAATTGTTTATGATAAAATTACAGCTTTTTTGCGAAGACCGTTTATTGACGAATTAGAGATTACAGAGCCGGATGGAAGTGTATCAACTTTTACAAAAGTAAAAGGTAAAGGATTAAGAAAGTGGATTGGCGAATTATTAAGCTGTTATTGGTGTACAGGTGTATGGGTTAGTGCTTTTTTATTAGTTTTATATAATTGGATTCCAATCGTTGCAGAGCCGTTACTTGCGTTATTAGCTATTGCAGGAGCAGCAGCAATCATTGAAACGATTACAGGATATTTTATGGGAGAATAATATATTTTCATACTAAGAGAAAAAGCGGAGTTTAAAAGAATGAGGGAACGGAAATAAAGAGTTGTTCATATAGTAAATAGACAGAATTGACAGTAGAGGAGATGTTTGCTGTGAGCAATAATCCAAGGCAAAATTCATATGACCTGCAGCAATGGTATAACATACAGCAACAGCACTATGCACAACAACAGGCATATCAAGAACAATTGCAACAACAAGGATTTGTGAAGAAAAAAGGATGCAATTGTGGGAAAAAGAAGAATACAATAAAACACTATGAAGAATGAAACACTCATGCTACTGTGAGTGTTTTTTATTATACATATAAAAAGCGGTATTTCAATGAAGAAATACCGCTTTTTACTAACCAATTTGTGAAACTGTTAATGCTGCAGCACGGATGTCTACAGTTCCAATTAACTCAACTGGTACAATTTGAATTAAGTCACCAGGGTTTAAGTTAATAAGAATAACACCACTGGATACGTCTACTTCACCAGTACCAATAACGTTAGAACGAACCGCTGTACCTGATCCAGGAATAATGTTAGCCGGTGTACCTAATGATAAGAAGAAACGACCAGCTTCTGGTGCAGTAGGTACATTATCAAGACTAATTGTTAATGTATAACTGATTTGATAAATACCAGCTCGTAGAATTCGAATGCCATCTCCGACACTTACTGTATCATTTATTACAGGAACAGGAATATTTGGGTTTGGACTTACGCTAGGTAATAGTAGTGGTGTAAATAATGAAGCGAACTGAGGTGCAGACGCGTTGAAAGCAAAACCGAAGGCAGGTAGTGTACTAGCTGGTTTCGCCTCACAATCGATTTTTGTAAATTCGCAATCAGAAGAGAACATGTTTTTCACTCCTTTATCTGTTTCTACTTTCAGTTAATGAAAAGGACAGGTTCTATGTTCTAGACAAGTTCCCAATTTTAAGAAATTTACATAATAATACTCGTTAAGCATGGATTGGGTGGCAGATAATTCTGCCACCCAATCCATGCTTAACTCATTATTTAGTTTTAAATCGTAACATCACGTAAGCATTGAATAGCGCAGAAGCAACTTAAATCAACAGTAAGACAAGTGTTGGTCGATATTAATCTTGCATTTGGTACAGCTAAAAACGTACAAATTGGATTATCACCAGGTGGTACAGGAGAACCGTCACCTAATACAACAGTTAATACACGCAATACAGCGCAATCATCATCATCTATACTCTCGACACGGAAAATTGGAGATTGGCAGCTAGAAAGGCTTGCAGATGGCGCGAATGCTTCAAATGGTGTTCCGGCTTTTGTGTATAAAATAAAAGGACGTGTATTTGCTACTGATGCGCTATTATGTGCTCCTAGAAAGGGGACTTCACAACCAGATCCGCATGTTGTTGTTGCACATTCTTGTAGTTCATGTATAAAACGAACGACATTAGATACACAGTTGAAATCAAAATCATGTTGATGATCTTCGTTACAATTGCAGCTCATTATGTTCACTCCTTCTCGTGAGTTCTGACATACACTATTACAATATGAGTGGGATATGGTTGATATTACGTTAATTCTTATGATAAAAAGAGGGAATTTATATAGGAGGGATGTACATATTGCAATATAAAAAAAGACATCCTTATTTCGTGGATGTCTTTTCAGGTAAATCTTTTCGCACAGTATACAAAAAGCGAGATATATCTAATTTTTTTCCTCTAAAAAATTGCGGAGAGGAAATGTACAATTCTTCTTTCGCACGTGTAATTGCGACATAAAGTAGTCGGCGTTCTTCTTCTAAAGCTTCAGAAGTCTCTGTAACACGATCATTTGCATCTTTTAAAGAAGAAGTATGGGGCAGAATACCATCGCTCGCTCCGAGTAAAAAGACACATGGAAATTCAAGGCCTTTTGCGTTATGAATAGACATAAGTGAAACAGCATCTTTTTGCGGCATTGTTTTTAATGCTTCCATTTCTTTTTGACCTTGAATGGCTTCATCAATAAATTGTAAATAAGCTGGAATGTCGGTGAAGCGATTTGCCGACTCCATTAATTCTTCTAACATTTCTTCTTGTATATCTTTATGCATCGTAAAGGAAGAACGATCGTTACTTTGTAAGTATTCTAAATACTTTCCTTTACCATGAATAATTTCTTTTAATGCTTTTTTCGGTTCTAATTCTTTTATAAATTTAATAAAATCGATACGCTCATTTACCTTTTTCACTTGAAAAGGTTTTAAGTTCGGATTTAATAATAAGAAATGAAGAAGAGAAGGGAAACGGCCTTCACCATATTTCCATTGTTCACGTTCAATAAATGAAATACAATCATCACGCCCGATATACATCGTTGGTAATATGTTTGAAAGTGATTCTAATCGAAATGGTTCAATTACGAGTCGTAAATGATCCAATACAGGCTTAATTAAAGAATGTTCATAAAATGACTGACTCGCACCGTGCTTAATAAACGGGATTTTATGAATGGTAAGCTGATCAAGTAACGAACGGCTTACAGAATGTGTGCGATACAGCAAACAAAAATCTTTATAATTTCGTTCACCACTATCTACTTTTTCTTGAATGAGCTGCAAAATTTGATTTGCTTCATCAAGAGTCGTAGCCGGTCTTGCATAAAAAGGTTGTACACCTTCTTCATGAACAGAATATAGCTCTTTATCAAACCGTTCTTGATTTAGTTTGATAACTTCATTTCCAAGTCCGACAATAAAAGGATTGGATCGATAATTCGTATTAAGGGCGATAATCGTAGTGTTATCAAATTCTTTTGGAAAAGATAAAATAATTTGGTGACTTGCTCCTCGCCAACCGTATATAGCTTGATCGTCATCACCTGCGATAAATAAATTATTTCTTGGCGAAGCTAACAATTTTACAATTTCATATTGAGCATACGATGTATCTTGGAACTCATCTACTTCAATATAGTGGAAACGTTGTTGTAATTGGGTAAGCAAAGGAGCGTTATTTTCTAACATATAATATGTTTCTAATAAGATGTCATCGAAATCGATATAATTATATCGTTGTTTCACTTCTTCAAAACGCTCGTATACTTCTTTAAATTCTTGTTCAACGGGTGTTTTTGCTTTTACATCTTTCGGACGATTCAACTTGTTTTTCTCAAGTGAAATCATCGCGAGCATCGTTTCAGCATCATAATCGTCTTTTAAACGCAATTCTTTTAAAATTTTCTTTATCATAATTTGTTTATGTTTTTCGTTTGCTAAAATTTGCTGATTATATCCTTGACTACGAAGCAATTTTAAAAAGACAGAGTGGAACGTACCGGCAACAACGTAGCTACTTGCCGCATGATTCATACCCGGTAAATTCGCTACACGATTTCGGATTTCTTCAGCCGCTTTTTGTGTAAATGTAAGTAATAAAATATTTCGCGGATGAACTTGTTTCACATTTACTAAATAACCGACGCGAGTTGTTAAAACAGATGTTTTCCCGCTTCCGGCACCAGCTAATGTAAGAACAGGACCTTCTGTCGTTCGAACGGCCTCTAATTGTTTTTCGTTTAAAAATACATTTTGTTGTTCGAGAGCGCGGAAATACGCCGCATCTGCATCTTCTTCCATAATTAAATGGGTAGATGTTTTTGGAATATGATATGTTGCACGTGGAATATCAGCGTGCGTTAATGATTTTTGTGAAAATTTTTCTTGTGTCATATATTCACCTTCAAAACTATAGCATCAACATTTAACTTTAGCGGAAGAAAAAGAAAATAGCAATGTAAAAAACAGGAGGGGATACCTCCTGTTTTCAAATTACAATTCTTTTATCATAACGACGTGAGGAATATTTGCTTCCATAAATACATCAGAACTCGTTACATATCCAAGTTTCTTATAGAAATCTTCAGCATGTGTTTGAGCATGCAACTTTAATTTTGATAGCGAGTTTTCCTTCGCATATGCTTCAAGTGCGTCCATAACAATTTTTCCGATGCCTTTTTTTCGATGGGAAGCTAGTACGCAAATGCGTTCCATTTTTCCTATTCCATCAATGGTGCGAAAACGCCCAGCACCAACGGGAACATCATTATCATATATAACAACGTGTATGGAAGTTTCTTCAAACTCATCATACTCTTCTTCGGCAGAAACTTGCTGTTCCTTCACAAATACTTGCTTACGTACAGAGAATGCATCTCTTAGTTGTTCGTCCGTTTGTACGATCTGTGCATGCAAATTAGTTGTTCCCCTTTCCAAGGCGGAATGTTTCGTGTACAGTCCATGTTCCGTTTTCTAATTGATATAGAAGATGGAAGCGGTCAATTGGTTGTTCGTAATAGAAATCTTTCATACGTAATCGACCTAGTACATCAGCATGCTCTGCATCTGATAAGCCTTGTCCAATTGTTAAATGAGGTACAAAAGCGTATTCGCGTTCTTGTGTAAAGAATCCGCTATGCATTTCCTCATTTAAGAAAGTAAGTTCAGGTGTTTTTTCTACTTTAAAATAAAGAACATTATTAACAGGTGCGAATGAACCAACTTTTCCAACATGAAGGGTAAAAGGGTTCGTTTTACTTGCGATTGTATGTAACTCGTTTACAATCGATTCTAATTGTTCATCTTGCGTCTCAAAGGGTGTTTTCAATGTAATATGTGGCGGAACTAATGCGTAGTGCGGATCATAACGTTTACGCAATCCGTTCGCTTTATCTTGAATCATTTTAGATGGAAAAATTACAATGCCTAATTTCATGTTCCAATTCCTCCCTTTGTAAGTCTAGTTAGATTTTGAGAAAATAACTCTCTTAATCTATTATATCAAATTATTCTGAATACTGCTCTCTATTATTTCATTGATAGCATATGAGAGAAAGCTTTCGGTAAATCAGTTTGCCAATATTTCCACGTATGATTACCTTCAAACTCCTCGTAATGCGTGATGAAATTTCGATCTGTCAGAAGGGTATTAAGCTCACGGTTCGGCCCTACGAAATCAGATACTTGTCCATCAGTGCGCTTTACAGCTGTTTCTTCTGTCCCAATAACGTGATAAAGCTCTAGCGCCTCCGGATTTTTGAAGTCTTTTGCTAAGTTTATTACTGTTTCATCCACAAATGGTGATTGCATAACGACTTTACCGAATGTATGCGGATACATAAGTGCGGTCATAAAGGAAACTGTTCCGCCAAGAGAATCACCAATTAACACACGACCTTTTCCCATTTGGTACGTTGGATAATTCTCATCGATATATGGTGCAAGTTCATGAGCAAGGAAACGAATATACGCAGCGTTTTTTACTTCGTTTGGGAAATATTTTTCTTTACGATCGTGTACATTTTTATATGGAATACCGACAATAATTGTACGGTCAATTTCTTCAGTTTCACGAAGGCGCTCAATTACACGGTGTGCTTTCCCAAGCTGAAAATAATCTCTGCCATCTTGTGCAATTACAACTGTATGTTTGTGCAGCGGTGTGTAATTTACCGGTAAGTAAACGAGAAGTGTAACATCTTCTTGAAGTGATGCACTATAAAATGAAATCTCTTCAATTCTCCCAATTGTTTGATTCATGTAGATCCCCCTAAATAAAAATTTACTGTAATGATTGTAAGAGCGACGCTTGTAGTGAAAAAGAAAGAAATATTCACTAATAGGTGCTTTCGTTTCTATTTTACCATAATGGTACGAAGAATCTAAAAAATTAGTATTTAAGTTAGGGAAGAAAACGGATATAATGAAGTGGGATTTTTGACAGGTGAGAGGGGAGACGGAATTTGAAACAAGAAAGGTCAATCGCGCTACCATTAGCTATTTCCATTATAGCCATTTCATTCGCAGCAGTTTTTGTAAAGATGTCCTCGGCACCATCTTCCATATTAAGTATGTATCGATTATGGATTATCGTACTTCTTATGCTGCCTATTGTTTGGAAAAAACGGGAAGAGTTTAGTAAGATTCAAATAAAAGATTGGGGATTTTTAATCGGATCTGGTTTCTTTTTAGCACTTCATTTTCTTTTATGGTTTGAATCTTTAAAGCATACAACAGTTGCGAGTTCGACGATTATTTTAGCGCTTCAACCAATCGTATCTTTAGTTGGAGGTTTTTTCTTATTTAAAGAAAGAACAACATACTCAGCCATTGCGACAATGGGAATTGCGATATTAGGTGTAGTGTGTATTGGTTGGGGAGATTTAGGACTAAGTGAACAAGCAATTTATGGCGATATATTATCCTTTTTAAGTGTAATAGCAGTTGTTGGTTATTTATTTATCGGCCAAACGACAGTAAAGAAAGTATCACACTGGATTTACAGCTTTACAGTCTTTGCATTTGCAGGTATTTTTATGGGGATTTATAATATAGCATTGCAAGTGCCTTTTACAGGTTATACAAAGTGGGATTGGACCATTTTTCTTTTACTTGCGGTCGTGCCGACAGTGTCACACGTCATTAATAACTGGTTATTAAACTACGTAAATGCAACAACAATTTCAATGAGTATTTTAGGTGAACCAGTTGGAGCGTCAATACTAGCGTTCTTCTTACTTGGGGAAAGATTAAATGCTATGCAAATGATCGGTAGCATACTCGTATTGTTTGGTGTATCTGTTTTCTTATTGCAGCAACAAAAAAGAACAGCAAAAAATGTCGTAAACGAGCCTGTTTATACACAGGAATTATAATGTTAAGAGAGAAAAGAGAAGTTGTGATACTTCTCTTTTTGTTTTATAGAAATACGGGCGTAGAAGGGGGAGGGAAATGGAAGAGATATTAAAGAAATATATGCAGAGCCTTACAACACTAAGTGAAGAAGAGCAGCACATGATTCTCAGTGAATTACAAATTGAAGAATATAAAAAAGGAACAGTGCTTCTAAGGCAAGGAGATGTTTCGTTAAAATGTTATTTTGTATTAAAAGGATGCGTTAGACAACATAGTATAGATGAAGCAGGAAAAGAAGTTACATCAAATTTTTATACAGAAGAACAAACAATCGCAAATTTTAATCATCATAAACAAGATAAATCATCCCCGCATACGTTAACGTGTTTAGAAGACTGTCTAGTTGTAGTTGGCGACCTGCATAGTGAAAAGGACATGTATAAGAAATATTCACAATTAGAAGAAATGACACGCCAAATGATTGAATACAATTTCGGTGAGGTACAAGAAGAACTTTCATTATTTATTGCATCGACACCAGAAGAGCGCTACAAATCATTATTACAAAAACGACCGCATTTAATCAATCGTGTTCCTCAATATCAATTGGCGAGTTATCTAGGTATTACGCCAGAATCATTAAGCAGAATTAAGAAACGACTCAAACAGTAGCGTTTTTTCCACCTTTAATCAATAGCCATATACTAAATCCGAGTTCACCTGCGATCATCGGTAGTTGAAAGACAACATTAAGAATGGAGATCATCGCATCATATTGTGAAAACATTGTATTCATGACGTGAATTACGATATAACCGATAGAAGCCAAGAATAGTAGTATACTAATACATTTCGGTATATGTTTACATAGAAAAGTTACATAACCTAAAACAAAAAGATGTAAGCCGAAAATGATTAACCCTACAGACCAAGTGTACTCGAATGAACTGAGAAACAACATCGTATATGTTTCTGAATTTGCGATTGTGCTTTTTGAAAGTAGCAATACTAATATTAGATTGAATATAGCGATCCCAAGTATCGATGTATACATAAGACGAAGCAAGGATGCTAGTAATGAGAGGCTAGTATGAATAGGTTTTAGAAAGAAATAAAGAGCCCATGCGGCGACAATATCAGTAATAAAAATAATAATCCAACCGAAGATTTCTGCTTTGAAAAGTGAATTTGAAGTTTGGATATTATGGAATGTTGTACTCGCGTTTTCTTGTACAATGAGATGTCCATGAACAAAACCGTAAGAAAAAAATGCAATGGCTGCCATAACAAGAAGAGAAGAGCCAGCAAGTAATGCATACTTTCGTTCAGTCATAATACGTCCTCCTATCCTAATGGTGTTTTCATTGTAATAGAGAAGAAGAGGAGGTTCATTGACTTAAATCAAGAGAGGGGAAGTTTAATGGAATTTCCATCAAAAAAAGATATATGGCTATATCCGATTTTTTTCGTTGTCATTGGAGCGTGTTTTGCTCCCATATTTGCAGGAAGAGAATATTTTCTTTTATTTTTCACAATCCCATTAGCCATATTATTTATGTGGAGTTGGTTTTCGACAAAATATATTGTCGGAGAAGAAACAATTATTATTAGATCAGGCTTCGTTAAAAAGCGCATATTTATACGAGATATAAAAAAGATTTCAAATACGAAAAATCCAGTAGCAGCTTATGCCTTATCATTTGATCGACTTGAAATTATTTATGGATCACATCAAACAGAAATTATTTCTCCTAAAGATAAAGAGCAATTCATCAATCTCGTTACAAGTAAAAATTCACACATTGAAACAAAGTAAAAGAGTGGCTTCGTAGCCACTCCTTTACTTTGGATTTGTCATATAAGGTTGTACATGAATGATACATAGGTCACGGAACTTTCCTTCAGCAGTTGTAACAATTACGACTGCTCTACCTGCACTTTTTCCAGTAATCGTTACCGTGTCACCTTTTGGATACAGTGTGATAACATCAGCATTCATATTTGTCCAAACAAGTTCTTTATTCGTTGCTTGTACTGGCAAAACAGTAGCGGATAACTCAGTACTTTGTCCCGTTCGTACTTTTAACTTGTTTTTTTCCATATGAACACCGATGACTGAAATAACAGAAGGAGCAATTGAAATTTTAGGTGGATTAGGTTGTATGTTCAAACAAGACGCAGAAGTATTGGTGATAGGTGAAAATTTTCGTGTTTGTTGTTGCTGGAAAGCTGCTAACATGTTGGAGTCCCCTTTCTGTATAAGTGCTGATAGTACTACTATAAAGGAGTAGTGTTACGTTTAATTTAATGAAACATAAAGAAATTGTTAAATTCGAGCAGAAGATTGTCGAACTTTGAGAAAAAAGAAAACTCTGCTGATACGATAACAGCAGAGCTTTTCCTTTATAGATTATGACTATGTTGCTTTTCAAAAGTCTCAAAGTGCTCTTCAACTTCTTTTGAAGATTGTGTTAGTAAACTAACAATTATGATTACTAGTAAACTAATAGTAAAACCAGGAATCATTTCATATAAGAATTCTTTTAAGAATTTGAATTGCGTCCAAATAATTACTGTAGCAGCACCAGAAATCATACCAGCAAGTGCGCCCCACTTCGTCATACGTTTCCAATATAAGCTTAATAAAATAGCAGGTCCGAATGAAGAACCAAATCCAGCCCAAGCGTATCCAACAAGAGCTAAAATCGTATCATTTTGTTTAAACGCTAATGCACACCCAACTAATGCAATAACAAGAACAGCCATACGGCCGACAAATACAAGCTCTTTATCAGAAGCAGAACGTTTAAAGAAAGTACGATATAAGTCTTCCGTTACAGCACTAGAAGTAACGAGTAACTGAGATGAGATTGTACTCATAATTGCTGCTAAAATAGCGGCTAATAAAAATCCAGTAATCAGTGGGTGGAATAAAATTTTTCCAAGTTCAAGGAAAATTGTCTCTGGATTGGATAGTGTTAATCCTTTGTCTGAGTAGTACGCAATACCGATAAGACCAGTAAACATAGCTCCGACAACAGAGAAAATCATCCAGCTCATACCAATTCGTCGCGCACTTTTAATCTCTTTTACAGAAGAAATTGCCATAAAGCGTACGATAATATGAGGTTGTCCAACATAACCAAGGCCCCATGCGAATAATGAAATAATACCTAATACAGAAGTACCTTTAAAAATATCTAATAATGTTGGATCAATTGATTTAATTGTGCTAAATGCTGGACCAAGTCCATTTACATTCATAATTGTAACAGTAGGAACAAGAATAAGAGCAATTACCATAATGATTCCTTGCACGAAGTCTGTCCAACTTACTGCTAAGAAACCACCAAATAATGTGTAAGCAACAACAACGCCAGCTACAATGAATAATCCAACGTGGTAGTTCATACCAAATGAATTTTCAAATAATACAGCACCTGAAACGAGTCCTGAAGCTACATAAAAAGTAAAGAAAATCATAATAACAAGTCCAGATACTAAGCGTAGCATGTGAGATTTGTCGTGGAAACGGTGTTCCAAAAATTCTGGGATAGTAATAGAGTTGTTTGCAATTTCAGAGTAGGTACGTAAGCGAGGAGCGACATATAGCCAGTTTGCGTATGCGCCTAGTGTCAGGCCGATCGCAATCCAACTACTACTTAATCCAACGCTAAACATTGCACCGGGTAAGCCCATTAAAAGCCACCCACTCATATCGGATGCTCCAGCACTTAATGCTGTTACTGCGGGGCCTAGTGTACGCCCGCCAAGCATATAATCTGTTAAGTTGGACGTTCGTTTATAGGCGAAATAGCCAATGACTAACATCCCGAGCATGTAAATAGAGATTGAAGTTAAAGTTAACATCTGCGTACTCATGAAGTTCCCCTTCCTTTTGTCATGTCTTTTGATGCGTTATGCATATTTATAATCTATCATGATTATTCTGAAAAATCCATACAGAAATATGAATTTTCAGAAATGTAAGCGTTTTTTGATATCATTTTACTTTTTTAATATATAATATTCATACAAAAAACCTTATTTTTAATAGAGTATTTATTATATTTACATAAAAAGAGGTTGTTTTGTCAATATAATATTGAAAGGAAAGAAAAATAAAATTTTTAAAAAAGTATTGACTTATGAAAAAAGTCAGGTCTATAATGAGTGCAACTTAAAAAAATGCAAGCGTTGATGAAGAAGAGTACACATGATGAACATGTCAGAGAGCTGATGGTTGGTGCGAATCAGTATGGAATTGATGTGGAATGGGCTTCGGAGCTTCCAAACCGAAACGAAAGAAGTAGGCTTTGGCGACATGATCTCATCGATACAAGAGACACGTATTGTTTTTGATACGGTAAAGTGCGTTACATTCGTAACGAATTAAGGTGGCACCACGGGAGTACCCGTCCTTTCTATAGGATGAGTACTCCCTTTTTGTGTATAAAAAATTAAATAAATGAAATCGTTTCAGTAAGAAGAGTACGTATATTGGAGACGTTACAGAGAGCCGGGAATAGGTGGGAGCCCGGTGCGGTACCATATACGGAATGGGCTTACGAGAGGTATGCTGAACAATTATTTTCAGTAGGCAACCCGGGTTCCGCCGTTACAAGGATAAGGTATATATTTTGTACCTGAACAAAGCGGGATGCTTTTGCATCCAATACGAGGTGGTACCGCGGTATATTTATCGTCCTCTACATATTTTCGATATGTAGGGGGCTTTTTTATTTTTCAGGACGAGGTGAAGGACATGATGACGAAAGAAGAATTTATAAAACAAAAAAGAGAGAGAAAGACATTTTTAGTAATCACTGAAGAAGAAGGAGATAGCATTACGCCAATTTCTTTATATAGACGTATGAAAGGGAAGAAGAAATTCTTATTAGAAAGTTCACAGCTTCATCAAGATAAAGGACGCTATTCCTACTTAGGGTGTAATCCGTATGGGGAAGTGAAAAGTATCGGTACGGAAGTGGAACGAACGATTTACGGCCGGGCAGAAAAGTTGCAAGGTAACGTACTAGAAGTGTTAGAAGAAGAAATCGCGTCAGCTCAAGTAGACAGTCCATTTCCGTTTTGCGGAGGAGCAGTTGGTTATATTGGCTATGACGTTATTCGGCAATATGAAAACATTGGAGCAAATTTACACGATCCATTGAATATTCCAGAGGTACACCTTTTACTGTACCGTGAGTTTATCGTGTATGACCACTTACGCCAAAAGTTGTCGTTTGTATATGTATGCAGGGAAGATGATGCAGCAGATTATGAAGAAGTATACGAAAGGCTGCGAGTATACAAAGAGGAAGTGCTACAGGGAGAAGAAGCGGAAGTAACTGAAATAAGATCAACATTATCATTCACTTCTTCTATAACGGAAAAAGAATTTTGCGTAATGGTAGAAACGGCGAAAGAACACATCGGGGCCGGGGACATATTCCAAGTCGTATTATCCCAGCGTTTACAAAGTGAATGTATTGGTGATCCATTCGCGTTATACCGAAAACTACGAATTGCCAATCCATCACCATATATGTTTTATATCGATTTTCAAGATTATGTTGTACTCGGTTCTTCGCCAGAAAGTTTGCTATCGGTAAGAGACGATAAAGTGATGACGAACCCGATTGCGGGTACGAGACCGAGGGGGAAAACGAAGAAGGAAGATGAGGAAATCGAAAAAGAACTGTTAGGCAATGAGAAAGAGCGAGCAGAGCATATGATGCTTGTAGATCTTGGGCGAAATGATATTGGTAGAGTGAGTGAAATCGGCTCAGTTACGATAGATAAATATATGAAAGTAGAAAAATATTCTCACGTTATGCACATTGTATCTGAAGTTTACGGAACATTGCGAAAACAAATGAGCGGATTTGATGCATTAGCGCATTGCTTACCGGCGGGGACGGTATCAGGTGCTCCGAAAATTAGAGCGATGGAAATTATAAATGAGCTAGAGAATGAAAAAAGAAATGTGTACGCCGGTGCAGTTGGATACGTTAGTTTTTCAGGGAATCTTGATATGGCGCTTGCCATTCGAACAATGGTCGTGAAAGATGAGAAAGCATACGTTCAGGCAGGAGCGGGGATCGTCTACGATTCAGACCCAGTAGCTGAATATGAAGAAACATTAAATAAAGCGAGAGCGCTCTTGGAGGTAATGAAATGATTGTACTTATCGATAATTATGATTCATTCACATATAACTTGTATCAACTACTAGGCGAATACGAAGAAGAAATTGTTGTCGTAAGAAATGATCAAATAACGATAGAACAATTAGAAGAAATGAAGCCGAAAGGAATTGTGCTTTCACCAGGACCAGGAAAACCAGAAGATGCTGGAATTTGTATGGAAGTGATTCGTCATTTTTATAAGAACGTTCCCATATTAGGTATTTGTCTTGGTCATCAAGCAATTATATCAGCATTTGGAGGAGATATTGTAAGAGCAGAGCGCATTAAACAAGGAAAAACATCACGTGTGAAACATAACGGAACGTCAATTTTTTCGTATGTGACACAACCGCTAACAGCGATGCGCTACCATTCTCTTGTTGCAGCACAAACAAGCTTGCCGCAGTGTTTTGACATACTAGCGACAGCGATGGACGATGGAGAAATTATGGCAGTTCGTCACAATTATTATCCACTCTTTGGATTACAGTTTCATCCGGAATCAATTGCGACAGAAGAAGGCGGAAAGTTAATACGTGCCTTTTTAGGCGAAGTGAAAGAGGAGGAAAGAGTATGAATAACTATCTTCGTAAATTAGTGGAGGGGCAACATTTAACAGAAGAGGAAATGTATAAAGCAGGACTTCTTTTATTAAATGAAAACATATTGGAAAGTGAAATTGCAGCTTTCTTAGTCTTACTGAAAGCGAAAGGTGAAACTGCAGAAGAAATATACGGTCTCGTCCGAGCTCTTCGTGAAAAGGCATTACCGTTTTTGAATCATATACAAGGAGCGATGGACAATTGCGGGACAGGTGGTGACGGTGCCCAAACGTTTAATATTAGTACAACATCGGCATTTGTACTGGCAGGAGCTGGTGTAAAGGTTGCAAAACATGGTAACCGTGCTGTTTCTAGTAAAACAGGAAGTGCAGATTTATTAGAAGAACTCGGTGTAAATATTAGCAGTACGCCAAACGAAATTGATTATTTATTAGAGCATGTCGGAATCGCATTTTTATTCGCACCAGCGATGCACCCAGCATTAAGACGCATTATGAAAATAAGAAAAGAATTAAACGTGCCGACAATCTTTAACTTAATTGGCCCTTTAACAAATCCGGTAAATTTAGAAACACAATTTGTCGGCATTTATAAAAGAGATATGTTACTACCAGTTGCGCAAGTATTACAAAAGTTAGGCCGGAAACAAGCGCTTGTCGTAAACGGAAGTGGTTTTTTAGATGAAGCGTCATTACAAGGGGAAAATCACGTAGTCCTTTTAAAAGATAATGAAATAGTAGAAATGAGTATTGATCCAGAAAAGTATGGTTTTTCAAGAGTGAAAAATGAAGAAATTAGAGGGGGAAATTCAAAAGAAAATGCAAAGATTACGCTCGGCGTATTGAGCGGAGAAAAGAGTGTTTATCGCGATACAGTTTTATTAAATGCAGGTCTAGCTCTTTTCGCAAATGGAAAAACGGAAACGATTGAAGAAGGAATTAAACTCGCGGCATATAGCATTGACTCTGGAAAAGCATTAGCCAAATTAAACTTATTAATTGCAGCAAGCAACGAAAAATTAGAAAGGGTGAACTAAAGTGGGGACGATTTTAGATAAAATTGTAGAACAGAAGAAAAAGGAAGTTGCGACATTATATGAAACATATACACCAATAAAAGAAAGTAGAAAGACACATTCACTCGTAGAATCATTACAGCAGTTTACTGTTATTGCAGAAGTAAAGCGAGCATCACCATCAAAAGGAGATATCAATTTACACGTTGATGTACGAAAACAAGTGGAAACATACGAAGAATGCGGCGCAGGAGCAGTTTCTGTTTTAACAGACGGTCAATTTTTTAAAGGTTCGTTTTATGATTTACAAACGGCGAGAGAAGAAAGTAACATTCCGCTTTTATGTAAAGATTTCATAATTGATAAGATTCAAATTGATAGAGCGTATGAGGCTGGCGCAGATATTATTTTATTAATTGTAGCAGCGTTACCGAAAGAGAAGTTAAAAGAGCTGTATAGCTACGTACTAGAAAAAGGGTTAGAAGCAATTGTTGAAATTCATGATGAAGAGGAATTAGAAATTGCAATCGAATTAAATCCGCACGTTATCGGTATTAACAACCGTAATTTAAAAACATTCGAAGTCGATTTAGGCCAAACAGAAAAGCTTGGAAAACGATTAAATGAGGAGAAATTACTTTGGATTAGTGAGAGCGGAATTCATTCAAAAGAAGATATAATCCGCGTCAAGCGAGCTGGAGCAAAAGGTGTATTAGTTGGAGAGGCACTTATGACATCATCTTCTATTCGCACCTTTTTTGAAGATTGTAAGGTGAACATATGAAAGTGAAAATTTGCGGCATCACTGATATGGAAACAGCAAAACGTACTTGCGAATACGGAGCAGATGCACTCGGATTTGTTTTTGCAGAAAGTAAGCGGAAAATTACTCCGGGGCTAGCGAAAGAAATCATTCAGGAGCTTCCAGCCAACGTGTTAAAAATTGGTGTTTTCGTAAATGAATCAGTAGAAGTGATCCAGAAAATTGCGGAGAATTGCGGGTTAACACATGTGCAACTACATGGGGATGAAGATAATCATCAAATTAGAAGATTGAACATTCCGTCTATAAAAGCGCTCGGAGTAACTTCAGAGACTGATATGAAAAATGCTCAAGCATATAAAACGGATTATATATTGTTTGATAGCCCAAAAGAAAAGTTTCACGGAGGAAATGGAAAGAAATTTTCATGGGAACTACTCGCGCATATGTCAAAAGAGTTGCGAGAGAAAACGATATTAGCTGGTGGATTAAATGCTCTTAATATAGAAGAAGCAATTCGAACTGTTCGGCCATATATGGTCGATGTGAGCAGCGGAGTAGAGACAGAAGGAAAGAAAGATGTAGAGAAAATAAAACAATTTATTATAAAAGCGAAGGAGTGTTCTAAATGAACTACGCATATCCAGATGAAAAAGGTCACTACGGTATATACGGAGGACGATACGTTCCAGAAACGTTAATGCAATCTGTATTAGAACTAGAAGAAGCATATAAAGAAGCGATGCAAGATGAGGCGTTTCAAAAGGAATTAAATCATTATTTAAAAACGTACGTCGGAAGAGAAACACCACTTTATTTCGCTGAAAATATGACGAAGTATTGCGGCGGTGCAAAAATTTATTTAAAACGTGAAGATTTGAACCATACAGGAGCTCATAAAATTAACAATACAATTGGTCAGGCACTTCTTGCAGTAAGAATGGGGAAGAAAAAAGTTGTCGCTGAAACAGGGGCTGGACAACACGGTGTTGCAACAGCTACTGTATGTGCCCTTCTCGGATTAGAATGCGTCATTTTTATGGGAGAAGAAGATGTAAGACGTCAAAAATTAAATGTGTTCCGAATGGAATTACTCGGAGCGAAAGTAGAAAGTGTGGCGGCAGGTAGCGGTACATTAAAAGATGCGGTAAACGAGGCGCTTCGTTACTGGGTTTCACACGTGCATGATACGCACTACATTATGGGATCTGTTCTTGGACCACATCCATTCCCACAAATTGTCCGTGATTTCCAAAGTGTAATTGGGAAAGAAACGAAAAAACAATATGAAGCGTTAGAAGGAAAGTTACCAGAAGCTGTTGTTGCTTGTATTGGTGGTGGTAGTAATGCGATGGGAATGTTTTATCCGTTCGTGCATGATGAAGAAGTTGCTCTTTACGGCGTAGAAGCAGCTGGAAAAGGAGTTCATACAGAACAGCATGCAGCTACTTTAACGAAAGGAAGCGTTGGCGTTCTCCACGGATCGATGATGTACCTTCTGCAAAATGAAGAAGGACAAATTCAAGAAGCTCACTCTATTTCAGCTGGACTTGATTACCCGGGGGTTGGTCCAGAACATAGTTTACTAAAAGATATTGGCCGCGTTTCTTATCATTCCATTACTGATGATGAAGCGTTAGAAGCGTTTCAATTATTAACGAAAAAAGAAGGAATTATCCCGGCGTTAGAAAGCTCGCATGCTGTCGCATATGCATTAAAATTAGCGGCGCAAATGAAGAAAGACGAAGGGCTTGTCATTTGTTTATCTGGCCGTGGTGATAAAGATGTAGAGAGTATAAAACGTTATATGGAAGAGGTGTAAAAGATGGGAGTAGAAAAAATTAAAGCAGCATTTGAAAATGGTAAGAAAGCATTTATTCCGTACGTAATGGGCGGAGATGGTGGCCTTGAAAAGTTAAAAGAAAGAATTCGTTTTCTAGATGAAGCAGGAGCAAGCATCGTTGAAATTGGTATCCCATTTTCAGATCCAGTTGCAGATGGCCCAACAATTCAAAGGGCAGGGAAACGAGCACTAGATAGCGGTGTAACAGTAAAAGGCATTTTTCAAGCATTAATAGAGGTAAGGAAAGAAGTACAAATTCCGTTTGTACTTATGACATATTTAAATCCAGTACTCGCATTCGGAAAAGAACAATTCATCGAAAATTGTATAGAAGCAGGGGTGGACGGTATTATCGTTCCAGATTTACCGTATGAAGAACAAGACATTATTGCACCGCTTCTCCGAACTGCAAATATCGCTTTAATCCCACTCGTTACCGTTACAAGCCCAATTGAGCGAATCGAGAAAATTACGAGTGAATCAGAAGGGTTCGTCTACGCCGTTACAGTAGCGGGCGTAACAGGCGTACGTCAAAATTTTAAAGAGGAGATTCATAGTTATTTAGAAAAAGTAAAATCACATACGCATTTACCGGTAGTGGCAGGGTTCGGTATTTCAACGAAGGAACATGTAGAAGACATGATTACAATATGTGACGGAGTTGTCGTTGGAAGTAAAGTGATTGAGCTGTTAGAAAATGAAAAACGAGAAGAAATATGTGAATTAATACAGGCAACAAAACAAAAAGAAGAGACATAAGTCTCTTCTTTTTGTTTTGTGTAATAAATGTTAAAATATACAGAAAATACATATAATTTATAGGGGGAGAAAGCATGCTAAGACGGAAACTACTATATCTTCTCTTAACTGTACCACTATACGCTTGGCTCATTAGCATGACGAAAATAGAGTTGATGGCTCTATTTTTAGGATATGTATTCATCTTTTCCAACTTAAATCGCATTCAAGAGCAATCTATTTTAGAAATATGTATATTTTCGATTAGTATAGAACTATTTAGTATCGTTTCGATTGTATTATTAAATGAAGTATTCCGATGGATCCATTCATTTGAATTCATGAAATTTGGAAATGTTGTATTGCAAGTCATATGTGCTTATATTGTGTTTGTTCTGTTAGATAAAATGGTCGGACAGCAGACAGTTTTTCAGGATAATAGAAAATGGGAGTGATTAAAAAAGGAGCCGTTTGGTTCCTTTTTTGAATCTGTTTTAAAAACAATTGAAAATTATAGCATCTGTTATATAATAGTTAAAAATTGTATTTTAAACGAAATGAGATGATAACATGGCCATATTGTTGGCACTTATCCCAATTATGATGATTTTCATTTGTTTATTTTTATTTAAACAAACGTCATTAAGGTCCTCGTTAATTTCTTATGCTGTGTCTGTTGGAATCGTTTTACTCTCGCCAACGTTTCAATTAGGGATAAGTGAAACTGTACACGCAACGATTAAAGGATGGTTAATTTGTTTTATTGTTGGGTACGTTTTGTTTTTCGGTATTTTTTTATTTCACCTCATGAACAAAAGGGGGTACATCGATCAAGTAGCACGTTTTCTAGAAGAAGTGACGCACGATCGTTTATTACAAATGCTTCTTATGTGTTTTGGTATTTGCCCACTAATTGAATCAGTAAGTGGATTTGGAATTGGCTTTATGGTTGCAGCACCTATTTTTCTATCATTAGGCTATAAACCGTTTCAAGCTGTACTACTTTCATTTATTGGTTTACTAGCTAGTTCATGGGGGGCAATGGCAACTGGTACGATTATCGGTTCGCAGCTTATAAACATGCCCCTTACAACACTCGGTACAAATACAGCGCTATTAAGTATCCCGATGTTTGCTTACTTCGTTATTCTTTCTTTACATGTTGTTGGTGGCTGGCAGGCGGTTATTGAAAAGTGGAAGGAAGGATTCGGCTTCTTTCTATTATTTTCTCTCGGAATCTATCTTTCTAACGCATACGTAAGTGTTGAACTCGCAGGTATATTAAGTTCTATCGTTACCATTACATTTGGCTTTCTTATCATTAAATTAAAAGGGAAAAACGAACAAAACTTAATAACAGAACATGCTGCGGCAACAGAAAGAGAAATATCTATTATAAAAATTATTAGCCCTTATATATTTCTAACAGTTTGTATTTTACTTTCTCGCCTCGTTCCAGCATTACATGATTTGTTCAGATCATATGCGGTTCTTGATTTAAAATCATACTCTTACAAACTAGAGTTACTATATTCACCAGGATTTTGGCTCAGTATGACTTGCTTATTTACTATTATTTTCTTCCGCATCCCGTCTAATATTATTAAACAATCACTCTCACAAACGATCAAACAATGGATTCCTTTTGCGATTACGACGACAATGTTTATCGCCATTTCAGAACTAATGGGGGCATCAGGCATGCATTCATTACTCGCAAAGACAGCTGGTGATACATTTGGAACATTTTTCGTTTTCGTTGCGCCGTTTATTGGCGCTATTGGTGGATTTTTAACAGGTAGTAACGCAGGATCAAATGCAATGTTTATAAAACTACAAATGCAAACGGCACAAAACGTAGCACTCCCGTGGCAATACGTTACAACATTGCAAAACACCGCATCATCAGTAGCGACGATCGCTTGCCCGTCAAGGATTACACTGGGGGCGTATTTATGTAACATACCGTATCGTGAAAATGAACTATTGAAGAAAACGACGTTAATGATTTTAGGGGCTGTGTTACTTGTAGTGGTAGAGGTTATTGTTTGGTATATGTTGAGAAATTAAAAATCCTCCTAACATAGGAGGATTTTTTTTATGAATGGATAATGATTTAAATATGAATAGCTTCTACTAAATGAATAGGAGATGAAATGTATGGCCCTAAAAAACTACGGCGTGTTAAAAGGTACAGTTATACAATCAAAGATTGGAAAAGGGAAAACTCCTCATTATCAAGTTCATTTACAAGATGAAGCAGAAGTAGATTATCGCATTGCAATTAACGTAAAGTCGCAAAGTTATCCGTCAGAAGTTTTATATTTTGCAAGCGACAATATTCGATCAGAAGCGATTCATATTTTACCAACATTACCATTTGGTTTTACAGAAATAAAAAACAATGAGCCGGAAGTAGCTTTAGACTACGTAAGAGGTAATGTATTTGATTCGAAACAAATGATTCCTTTACCTGCTGAAAAAGCAGGAGTGGATAATGATTTAAATGAAAAAATAGAACGTTATATAAAACAAGCAATAGAAGAAAAAGCAATTATTTACGCGTTTGGTGAAAGATGGGGACCAGAAGAAAATACACCTGATTCTTACTTTCATTTCGAACCAGGAAACGGGATACACGATATTCACATGAATCAAGGAAATGTAGAGAAATGGAAAGGTGATAATGGTATATGGCAAGACGGAGGGATACTCATTCATTTTGAAAAGGAAGAAAAATGGATTGGTATCTTTCTTGCCTTCCAATCACAGTCATGGTGTACCGATGAAGAGGGAAATGCTCGTGTGCCGGTTGAGCATTGTGATTATACAAGTAAGAGATAGTTTATTATACAGGAAAAGGCCATTGCAAGTTATAGATGGTCTTTTTTTGTGTGATACAATTATTTACAATTTTGTCCACCTTGATATAATTGAATAGTCAGAAAAAAAGGAGGGTGGAAATGAAAGGAAATAAACCGAAAGTTCTAATACTGGGATCGTGTCATATGAGTGAGCATGAAGAATTATTATCGGAAAAGAGGCAAGCCGAAATTAGAGAGCTTGTTTCTATCATACAGAAATTCCAGCCAACAAAAATTGCAGTTGAAAGTATTACAGATAAGCAGGATAAATTAAATGAGGATTTTAAAGAGTACAAGATAGGTGCATACGAATTAGCATTAAATGAAATAGATCAAATTGGTTTTAGAATGGCAGCAAACTTAAAGCATAAACAGGTATATGCAATTGATTGGATGGGTGGAAATGAAGTTACTGATGTTTGGGATGTACATAAATGGGTGAAAGAAAATCAACCAGATTTATTTGAAGAAATATTTAGTTTGGTACCAGAAATAAATTTAGCGGATACTAAAAGTGTTCTTGAGTTTTACCAAGAAATGAATAATCAAGAAGTATTTAATCAACTACATAAGTTATATGTGAATATGGCACGCATTGGTGATTTCGGTCAATATGTTGGGATGGAATGGTTAACATGGTGGTATAAAAGAAATTTAATTATGTATTCAAATATTGTTCGTTTAATTGAATCAACTGAGGAGCGTATTTTATTTATAGTTGGTGTGTCACATTGTTCGATTGTTGCTAGATTCCTTGAAGAAGGAGAGAATTGTGAGGTCGTATTAGCAGATAAATATTTGTATGAAGAACATGCATTTAAATAAAAGGGTATCCAGTTGTAATTGGATACCCTTTTATTTAAATAGAACGCCCTCCTCTTATTTTATAAAAACCAAAACTAACAAGTGTAGAAAGACAAGAGAACAATAGTGCCACGCTAGAAAACGCAATGAGGTACATATTATACTTCATCACTTTGCCAATTAGTTGGTTACTATCGTACTGAAACAGCCCTGCTATTATATTGAATAAAAATAACACGATAAACATGACGATAATGCCGTCTATTGATCCTTTAATATCTGGTTTGCTTAAAGCGATATGTGCAGAAATACAAATGGCGATAAATAAAAATAGCCAAAAGGAAGGATTCAATACATTATTTATTGTAAATAAACTTTTCAATAATACGAATGTCGACAAGAGCATGTTTTGCCCCATTTCTACATTAATAGAAGTAGAAGTGATTGTTTTTTCGAGAGTTGTATGAAATAAGAAATATGAATTTGGTACGAAATAGCGCATTAATAGGATTAATGCAGTAATGCCCGAAATAATAGGACCAATTCCAATGAAGAAGTTCCCAATTCGTTGATATACACTTTTATGATTGTATTGATGTTGTACGTAGCCTAAAGCGCCTTGACTTGTATCTGTTGGGAAGAACTGCGTTGCTACAATTTTATGACGAAATAGTACACACATAATGGCATGCCCAAGTTCGTGAATCGGAACACCAATCCACGCCGTTAAAAGGAATCCTTTTCTTCCGAAAGCTCTCGACCAATACATTCGTGTGAGAGATTCTAAATAACCTAATAGAAATCCGATTACAATGATAACGCCAATTAAGGAAAATAATTGGATTATGCTTGTAAGGAGTATTTGAAAAATTGAGTTTAGCAATTCCATCGTCTTTCATCCAATCTGTTAAAAATGTTATTTGTTCTGTTTCATAATAGCATTTTTTTCAAGATTGCTAGCACATATATTTCTTTTGAAAGAAGGATTTCAGAATCTTTTTCTTGTAGTCATGTTTTATGTACAAAGTCATATATTGAATTTGTAACACCCTATACGGTATATGGTTAAGGAGGGATGAGAGAATGAAATGTCCGGCGTGTCACACAGAAAATGCAACAGAGGCAAAGTTTTGCGGGAATTGTGGACATTCGTTAACGGAGGGAGCAGTAGCGAGTAGTGCACAGGGAGAAGGTGAGCAACAGGCACGCGTAGCACAAACAAAGGAAACTCGACCAAATGAAACGGTAGAGCAAGCGAAGCAGTTTGCAAGTGGCTATTTTCAGTTTTTTAAACACGCATTACAAGCACCGACAGCTATTATGAAAAGCGGCAAGATTGAAGTACGAAATGGAATTGTAAGTCTTGTTCTTATTTGTTTTTTAGGAGCGTGTATTTTTTATAGAATGATGAGTGCTGGGGCAGCACTTACGAGAACGTTAGCGCCAGATTTATCTACTCCTTCTTTCTTTGGAGACTCTGTAACGGTCTTTTTATTTTTACTCATTTTAACTTTATTCGTCGGATTTATTATTTTTGTAAGTGGAAAGATGATGAAATCTTCATTTTCATTTCTTGAAGTATTCGGTGTGTGGGGAACGATAACGACGCCAGCTATTGCTATATTAGTTCTTTCTTTTCTGTTTAGCTTTTTATTAATCTTTTTCTTACCAATCTTATTAGGGCTGGCTACAACGTATATGTCAGTTAGTATAATTGTCGCTATAGTAAAGCTAGATAACGGCGGATTAGACCTTATTTATACACTTCTTATCGCAAATGTTTTAATCGGAATTGCAACATTTATTGTGCTGTGGTCTTACATTAGCACGATAATTCAAACCTTTACACAGGGAATAACTGGCCTCTAAAGAAAAGGTGGATGAATGTATGTACAAAGTGTGGGATTCAATTTGAAGATTGAATCTTATAATGTTGAACTGAATAAATCAAGAGAATAGAACATATGAAAAAGGTACAGTGCACAGCTGTACCTTTTCTATAGTTATTTAGCTGGACCAGGTTCCCTTGAGAAAAAGATATGAAAGAGGAATGTGACTTTGCTTGCTCCTCCTGATGTACTTGCTTGCACATCAGATAAAGAACTAGATGTTAAAGCAGCTTCAGAATGAGGAGGAACGATTATTTTTAGAGTATCATCTGATTCTGAGGATATAGTAACTGTTATTGTATCATCAGAAAAATTTATAATTTTAACTGTACCGACTGGAAAGATGGACTTATTAGCGTGTGATGCAGAAGAGAAACGAGAGGATTTCCAAATAGTTTGTGGGAAAGTGTCATTGTCAGATAACCAAGCGCGAGCGCTGTATAAAGTTGTACTAATGGTAAACTCTTGTTCAAGCGGGAGGGCGGGTTTTGGTTCTCTTGGTTCTTCTGGGAGCTGGACGAGAAGGCCGGCGCACATGTATGTTTCACCTACTTTCAATTGTTACTGTAATAGCATATTAAACATAGTGTTTATAAGACACGACGGCTACCTATTCAGGCATAGGTTTGTGCACAAAATTTGAAGATGAAATTCTCTTTCTTTACAATGGAAGTAGGTGTTATTTCTATAAAATATGGAAAACGTAAAGAGTATGTAAAAAAGAAGGAGTGGTAAAGTGAACTATGTCATTATTGGCGGAGATGCAGCTGGTATGAGTGCAGCTATGCAAATTGTTAGAAACGATGAAAATGCAAATGTTGTGACGTTAGAAAAAGGTGAGATTTATTCATACGCGCAGTGTGGGTTACCGTATGTCATTAGTGGTGCTATCGCTTCAACGGAAAAATTAATTGCGCGTAATGTGAAGACGTTTCGTGATAAATATGGAATTGATGCGAAAGTACGACATGAAGTAACGAAAGTAGATACGGAAAAGAAAATGGTATACGCAGAGCATACGAAGACGAAAGATGTCTTTGAATTTCCGTATGATCGATTATTAATTGCGACCGGAGTACGTCCTGTTATGCCAGAATGGGAAGGCCGAGATTTACAAGGTGTTCATCTTTTAAAAACAATTCCGGATGCTGAGCGCATATTAAAAACGCTAGAAACAAATAAAGTTGAAGATGTAACCATTATTGGCGGCGGTGCAATTGGACTTGAGATGGCAGAAACATTCGTCGAACTTGGTAAGAAAGTAAGAATGATTGAGAGAAATGATCATATCGGTACAATTTACGATGCAGATATGGCGGAATATATACATAAAGAAGCAGATAAACATCATATTGAAATTTTAACGAATGAAAATGTAAAAGCGTTCAAAGGGAATGAACGAGTAGAAGCGATTGAAACGGATAAAGGAACGTATAAAGCAGATCTTGTTTTAGTATCTGTCGGAGTGAAACCAAATACTGATTTTCTTGAAGGAACAAATATACGTACAAATCATAAAGGGGCAATTGAAGTAAATGCATATATGCAAACGAATGTGCAAGACGTATATGCAGCTGGTGATTGCGCAACACATTACCACGTTATAAAGGAAATCCATGATCATATCCCGCTCGGAACGACTGCCAATAAACAAGGGCGACTTGCTGGACTGAACATGCTTGATAAACGAAGAGCTTTTAAAGGAACGTTAGGTACAGGAATTATTAAATTTATGAATTTGACGCTCGCAAGAACAGGCTTAAATGAAAAAGAAGCAAAAGGACTACATATCCCGTATAAAACAGTCAAAGTAGATTCGACCAATATGGCGGGCTATTATCCAAATGCGAAACCACTTTACTTAAAATTACTATATCGTTCTGACACGAAACAATTATTAGGTGGACAAGTAATTGGAGAAGAAGGTGTAGATAAACGGATTGATGTAATCGCGATGGCACTTTTCAGTAAAATGAGCATTCACGATTTAGAAGATGTGGATTTAAGTTACGCACCACCATATAACAGCGTTTGGGATCCAATTCAGCAAGCGGCAAGACGAGCGGAATAGCACTTTTTTTAGTGCTATTTTTTTCGTTAAAGGGTAATCATCATTTTTGTCGAATGAAGAGGGTTGGGAAATAGTTACATATGGGGAAGGGGATTATTAAAAATGTTTGTAACACTGCAAACCGTTCAAGAATCAGAAAAAGAAATATTACGTAATTTGTATGCACTATATCTTCATGACCTTTCTACATTCACTTCTAATATAACGATTGGGGCAAATGGATTTTTTGAATACGAAGATTTACATATGTTTTGGGTAAATGATGGAATCACTCCGTATTTTATTAAAAGTGATAATGAGATTGTAGGATTTTTATTACTACTGGAACGTCCATTTTTGAAGAAGGAAAACGATTTTGGTATAAATGACATTTTCATATTGAATCAGTACAAAGGAAAAGGAATCGGTAAACAAGTTATTGAGAGTTTGCTAAAAGAGAAACGAGGACAATATTTCGTTATCGAACTTGTGAAAAATGTACCAGCTGTTTCTTTTTGGAAGAAAGTATATAGGGAGCTAAACATTGAATTTGATGAGAAAATACAGTTAATCGATGATGAAGAATGTCTCGTTCAAACGTTTGAAATATAATGAAATGGATTCTTTTAGTATATTACTTTGAAATTTAACTTTATTTTGAATATATCTTTCACCCTTGAAAACATAGTATGTATCGCTTATATTGTCATATAGTATTTACTTTAAAACAAAGCAATGAACGAACCAGGGGGCACAGTATGGCAATTAATATGAAAACAATCGAAGAATGGATTGCTGAATCAAACACAAGACATGAAGAAGACTTTGGACACGTTATTGAAGAGATGAAAGAAGTATGCGTCGGACTTGATAATGCGACATTAATTTATACGAAAAATGTATTTTGTTTCGGTAAGAAAGTAGAAGTCTTTTTCTTCTTCCAAGACCATGTCGTGATCGGACAAGAAAAAGACGAATATGTTGAAATTGAAAAATTAAAGTATGATGCCATTACACATAGTAACTTAAAAACAAACGATAAAAATACAACGCTAGAATTAAAGTTTGCTAACGGACAAACTATCAATTTAGATAGTTTAAATGATAACTACGGTACGAAAAACTGGTTATTTGCGAGACAAATAAAGAGCATTTTCAAATTAATCTAGTAAAAAAAGCAGACCTCAAAGGGCCTGCTTTTTTTACGTGGTTCCTATTACACAAAGGCATCCTTTTTATTCATAGCACTTCACACTTTTAAATCCTGTTTTATAAAATAAGTTTATTAATTCTTCAGTCGTTTTATATTTCTCCATATGATATTGAATTTTGAAAGTTTCAGCTACTAATAAAAAGGATCCGTTCGGCTGTAGGACGCGAAATACTTCTTTTATATCTTGTTCCACATCAGGCCAGAAGTAGTGTGTTTGAAAAGCGGTAATGAGGTTGAAGAAGTTTGTATTGTAAGGAATAGAGGAGACACTTGCTTGATGAATGATTACTTTTCCTTTTTTTACGTCTAGCATATTGGCTTTTTTTGAGTTTTCAACAGCTTGTTCCGAATAGTCAATTCCGTATATTTTCCCAAACGGAATTCGTTTTGAAAGAGTATGTATTGTTTTACCACCGCCACAACCAATATCTAAAGTAATTGCATCTTCACGTATATGTATTTTTTGTAAAGACCAATTTGTTAGTCTCGTATGTGCGGCATTCATAATACAAAGCATGGAAGAACCAATTGCCCCGCGCGGATTTTTTGCTTGCTGGATTAATCGTTGTAAAATGCTCAAGTTAAACTCTCCTTTTATGTAAGAATATATACTTATTTCGCGTTTTATAAATTAAGTCCTTTAAAAAAGCACGCCGATAGCCGGCGTGCTTCTAATTACGCAAATCCCCTTTTAACCAATTCCGCGCCCGATAAGCTCCAACAGGAATTTGAATAAGTGACGTTTCATTCCCAGCCTCTATCCCGTACAACTGATCACATGAATTTGTATCAAAACTAAGTAAAGGATGCCCAGCCATCCCCATTGCGGTCGCGGCGAAAACGAGTTTATGAACGAGTATACCCGCTTCCATTTGGTGAATACGGTATCCTCTGTAGCCTAATGCATTTGTATAGTAATCTTTCTTTCCGACTACATGTAGGCAAAGCGGTACTTGAAAAAGGTTTACATTATCCATCGTCATACTAGATTGTAGGGGATAACGAAGGTCTCCATATCGAAGTGGCTGTATGGAATGCGTTTTACTATTATAAGAATAAGCGCCGTTTTCTATATCTTTTACGTTATAAAAACATCCATATAAGGAAACGCGTGCATTTTCATTTACATACTGCCCATCAAGGTCATTGTAATAAGGGAAGGAGAGGCTCGCTTCTTGTAGTAAAGTAGCGAGCTCGGCTGCATCCAATTTCGTTAAAGTAAAGTCAGCATCGGGTGAATACCGTTGTTTACATAGTTGTAAAAAATCGTATGATAATCGCTCTACTTTCGGCAGTTGTACAGCGTGCGCATGATGTTGAAAGTGCTCTTCATGAGCTAGTGTTTGGAACTGTGCTGTCGATTCGATCATAGAAGCTTCATTTATTTTTGTTATCATCGGATACTCATTTACATGCTTTGAGCGAACGAAATGTTCATGTGCTAAAGGTGGAATTTGTTGTAATAGCTCATGAGAAGTAACTGTTTTAATTTCACGGTAATCATTGTGAAACCAATTCGTTTGCGGTTCTGTACTTAAAGGAAGGACAGCATACACGCTTTCTTCGCCTTCTGACAGTCCGAGTAAATGGTTGATTGACCGGTCTAGAAACTGAAAGTATACGCCATTTGTGTAACCGAATTGTTTGGAACATTCAAGTAATTGTCCGATGAGAACGCCACTATCTAATCCTTGAAGTCGATATGAAAAGTTATTGTATTTAAAGAAGTTTTTCCAAAACATGGTGGATACGAATGCAGCACCAAAACAAGATTGTAAGTTACAACGATTGCCGAGTGCTTCTGTAAGGTAAGAATCGAAATTTCCTTCGCGAATTAAGATAAGTCGGTGATGCGCGGCGTCGTAATGGTAAATGCCGTCTGGATAATCGTCAATTTTTAAATATATATACAATTCATTTGGATATAAAGCGCCGCCTGAAGGGATAGATCTTCGGAATAAAATTTTTTCGCTATTTAGCTGACATAACTGTGTTAAACCAAATGAGCACCAAAGGTAATGACCAATCTCATTCAAAGTAGGTGTAGTAGAAGAGTTAGGTAAAGATAATGGGATTTCTAAAGAGAGAGGAATGATAGGTACATTTCGATATAGTTTATAAGGAAGCGGTGCATCTTCCCAGTCCACTTCCTGATTCGGCATAATTTTATCGATAGAAAAATGGAGATGATGTAAAAAAGTATCTAGCTGCATAAAATCCCCTCCTTTACTATGGAAACGGATGCGGATGTGGATTTAATTGTTCATTTGTTAAAGGTTCATTTGTATACCCAAGTGTCATCGGTACAGTATACACTCTATCCAGTCCTGTAACCCGAGTGAGATGGTGACCGAACGTCATCGGTAGCATACCTGGAATAATGACTTTTACACAATGTAATCCGTTTTTTTCTATAAGAGGTACTGTTTGATTTACAACGATTACTTCAAGTCCAGTTTGCTCTAGACGGTTTAAAAGTTGATGAAGATCGGATGTTAAATCTAGATCAACTGATTGTAATACATTCATTTCTTGGAACGATTGCACCGGAGCATCGTCACGTAAAAGGAAGTGAAGACGTTCTTCTGCTTTTTTCAATCCGTACAACATACTATGGTCTCCCATTTGGCTAACGAGATAAGGGTCTTGTAAGCAGTTTTCGTAGTGCTCTCTTTTTTGTTCGAG
Organism: Bacillus cereus group sp. BcHK124; assembly: GCF_027712065.1. Classification (NCBI taxonomy): domain Bacteria; kingdom Bacillati; phylum Bacillota; class Bacilli; order Caryophanales; family Bacillaceae; genus Bacillus; species Bacillus cereus group sp. BcHK124. The sequence goes on along the minus strand of NZ_JAQFPJ010000014.1, from coordinate 15,792 downwards.
CTCATCGTCTGTTATGAGTAACATGCCTGCTATTTCGTGAATGGCACTCTTTAAAGCACGGACGGGATCCAAATGAGAGCCTCCAGCACAAACAACGTTCATTCCATGTTCACGCGTATTTTTCGCAATTACCCATAAGCTCGGGATACCGTGTTCCATCGTTGCGTTAAAAGCATACAATTCATAACCGGTAATCGTGTACAGCCGCTGGATCATTAATTGTAATTCCGTATCATTTGCTGAACTAAGATCAAGGCGGGGAAGAGGTAATTCAGCATACCAAGTGAGCAAAAAGGCGTCACGCTCTACAACTTCTAAAATGCCGTGAAAAATTGCTTCTTCTAAGCTACCACCAATGGCACAGCCATTTGATGTTTCATATACGTAAGCATCTCGATGACCGAGGCTATAATAAGCGATTGATTCAGGAACTAAAATCGTCCGGTTTTGTGACAATGAATATCCCCATACCCAGTTTTGTTCATAGTCAGGATCAAACGGTTTAAATGGAAAACCATCACGATTATAATGTTCATTTGTATGTACACCGAGCGTAAGGGGATTTAGTGCATAATCCTCTAAATCATGAAAACTACCATGCACATTTGTCTTTTTTCCTCGAGGTGACATACCACAATATCGTTCTAAACCTTCTAAAATGGCAGTTGCTTCACTTATTGCAAATGAAAGAGTTCGGCCTGCAACCCCTTCATTTCCAAACATTAATGGCATGTTTATAATAACGTCAGCAAATGGTAGTAAAGAATGTTGCATTTTTCCGTTCAACATACCGACGCGGTAATCTAAATAATCTCTCGTTAAAAATGTGTTTAGTTCATGAATGGAACGACAGCGATATGTTGCATCATTTGTTTTTAAGCTCGGTTGTAATGAAATCGCTGCTGCATCTGCCGTGTCATCAGGTAAATTGCTACATACAGGGCAGAGCGGATCTGGAAGAAAAGAATGCCGCGTACATTGCAGTGTTTGTAAGTTTAGTAAAATGAGTTCATTTTCTAAAGAAGAATGAGTATGAGTTAATATTTTCTCTGTTTCTGCGCAAATAAGATGGCACATTTGCAGAATGCCATTTTGGGTGGCACGTACATCACGCCTCGTTACGTTTTCTTCCTTTACCGCATATTTTCGTTGTAGCTCCCACATTTCTTTTTGATCAAATCCAGCGATAAAGCGTCGTCCATCGGCACAATGAGTACATCCCGCTGCAAGAGGATGAATATAAGGACCGATAACCCCTTCACCAAATGAAGTAAAACCACGTAGCCACGGAATATGATTTGACCGGAAAGTTAGCTCAGCGTCATGATGAATCGTAGAAGGAGAGCCGTCGTGTAATACGAGAGCGAGGTCGATATTTTCAGGGATTTCGTCTGCAATTGTGTGTTGCCGAATGATGGAATATTGTTTGCATAATTGATCATGTACATAGTCTGCAAGAAGGCCATCTCCTATAAGTAATATATTTTGAGTCATAGACTATCCTCCTTTGCAATTAAAACCCCGTACACACCATCTAAGTTTTCTTTCAAAAATGATTCAATTGCCAAATCAAATACAAATGGATAGAAATTATGTTCTTCTAAATGTTGTAAGGCGAGCTGTACAGATTGCGTACTTGGAATTTCTTCTTCCTCTTGTATTTCTAATCTAAAAGAATCAGTATCATATAAAATGATAGAGGATTCAGGCAAAATATTAGTTCTGTAAGGAGTCTCTTCATTTTGATTGTGGAGAAGTGATAGTTGTAGTGCGTTTCGTAACGCTAACGTCGTATTAATATTAGATGCACCGTACCAATGATTATTTATACCGACCCAAACGACTGGAAAGCTGAGAATCTCTTCACCCATTGCGATTTTTGGTGTTTCATGAATTGTAGCGAGGGCATCGTAATAAAATCTACAATGTTTATCATGAATTTCGGTTAAGTCGACCGTCGTAATTTCTTCTAGCATATGTGATTGTCGTTCATACAATTTGTGATTTAAATGTTGTTGTAGTGCTCGGTATACCCCCTCTGTCATCGTTTCTCCAGCGCCAATACCGATATCGGTATGTTCAGGGATAAGGCGGTGCATAATTTCTGCTACGTATGTTTCAATTCCTACTAAACCAGCTTCTCGGCGCGCTTCGTTATGAGTCAAACCAGCGCAAGTCATAAGAGGCAGGAGGGAAGTTGGACCATCTGATAGCGGTGTAGCTACTTGAATATTGCATTGTGATAATGGCAATTGATATAAATCTTGTTCATCCCATACATGGAATATACCAGCTTCTTTAGAAGTTAATGAATCGAAAAAACGGAATAATTCAGTTGAAGTATGTTGGCTAGACCGATGCTCAAGTTGTTCAGAAAGGTCTTCTATCGTATCAATTGTAAAACTTTCATCAGTTGCGAGAGGGTGTTTTATAAAAGGATGCCATGCTCCTTCGAGTGTTTCATAATTTAATAAAAAGAATTGTGGATCCTTTTCTCGATGTGAATCATCAGCAACGTGCTTAAATAATTCAAAAACGATTATATTTGCTAGCATTGCAGATGTAATAGGAGAGAAGGCGGCTGATGAATTTTCATTTTGTAAAGTCGTTTCATGTAGCCGATGCCATGCGGATTCCCAGCATTCTTCACGATTAGCCATTACGACAGGACCAGCTATACCAAGTGTTGATAAACAGACGGCTGGTATAAAGTTCTTTCCTACTTCCTTGCAAATCGTGTGAGCTGCTCTTAGGCCATCAATATCTCCATTTTGAGAAACGTACAAAATCCAGTCGAAAGGCTCGAACACTTCATGCAGAGGACGATCAATTGTCGTATCTATTTCTTGAACAAGTACAGTATCATCCACTTCATGTGCAAGTTCTATTAGCTCATGAATGCGGTCGTAATTCGTTTCTTCATAATCTGTCACAAGGTAATGAAAGGTAGGTAATCCGGATTCTAATAAAGAAGAAACTAAGGAAGTGAGCATATCTCCAGAACCAATTATAAGGACATTCGCTTTGCGGTACGTTTCGAATTTTAATGCGCCTGAATGAGAATCTGCTTCTAGAAATTCAATTTGCGAAGCGTATCTATCAAGTAATGCGCTGTTTAATTCGTGAGGTGCGTCTTGACTTACATCACGGACAAAGCCATTTGTATATAAAATCTCTCCAATTTCAAGTACACGATTTTGATAGGGAAGAGGGAGACCATCCGTTATTTCTGCTAAAGAATAATTACCGTTAAACATCGGCATTAATTTTTCAATCCAATTATAAATTCCATCACCGTCCATACGAAATGAACTGGCGTTATTTCGAAAATAGACACCCCCGTTTGAGTCGGGAAGGAAGAAGGTATCCTTATTTGCTTTCAATTTTGCATGAATTGGAAGGTTACTCATTTTAATCCTCCTTACGTTATAGGCATACATTATTAGCTTATGTCATGCGATTTGTCCTGTATGAACGAAAAAAAGGCTGTAGAATGATGTATTCTACAGCCTTTATATAATAGATTATTAATCTATCAACCTTCTAATAATAATGATTTTGGATCTTCAAGCATATCTTTAACAGCAACAAGGAAGCTAACTGCTTCTTTACCATCAACGATACGGTGATCGTAAGATAAAGCGATGTACATCATTGGGCGGTTTTCCATACGTTCGTTATCAATTGCAACAGGACGTACTTGGATTTTGTGCATTCCTAAAATACCAACTTGTGGGCTGTTTAGGATCGGTGTTGACATTAGAGAACCGAACACGCCACCGTTTGTAATTGTAAATGTACCACCTTGTAGTTCTTTTAATGAAAGTTTGTTGTCACGTGCTTTTTTACCTAATTCACGAATTTCGCTTTCGATTTCAGCGAAGTTTAATTGGTTCGCATCGCGTACAACTGGAACAACTAATCCATCTGGAGCTGCTACTGCAATACCGATATCATAGAATTTTTTAATGATAAGCTCGTCACCTTGAATTTCAGCATTTAATAATGGGAATTGTTTTAATGCTGCAACAACTGCTTTTGTGAAGAATGACATGAAACCAAGACGTACATCATGTTTTTTCTCAAAAGCGTCTTTACGCTCTTTACGTAATTCCATGATTGCAGTCATATCAACTTCGTTAAATGTTGTTAACATTGCAGATGTTTGTTGAACTTCTACAAGACGTTTTGCAATTGTTTGACGGCGGCGGGACATTTTCACGCGCTCAACTGGTTTTTCAAATTCAGTTTTTGCAACTGGAGCAGGAGCTGGACTTTTTGGAGCAGCTGGTGCTTCTTTTGGTGCTACAGCATGAGCTTGTACATCGTGTGGTCTCACACGTCCAAGTGGATCTGTGCTACGTACGTCGTTTAAGTCGATTCCTAATTCACGAGCCATTTTTCTAGCAGCTGGTGATGCGATAGGACGGTTTGTATTTGGTAAACCTTGTAAAGTTGCAGTTTGTTCAGCACTTGGTGCCGCAGCTTTTGGTGCTTCAGCTGTTTCTTGTTTTGGTTGCTCAGCAGCCGGTGCAGGTGTACTTACTGCAACTGGTGCTCCGTTTGCATCTAAAATTGCGATAGTTGCGCCAACTTCAACTGTATCCCCAGGTTCGCCTAGTAACTTCGATACAATACCTGAATCTTCTGCAATGATTTCTACATTGACTTTATCAGTTTCAAGCTCAACAACGCTGCCACCTTTCTCAACTTTGTCGCCTACGTTGATAAGCCATTGTGAGATAGTTCCTTCAGTAATAGATTCTGCAAGCTCAGGTACTTTAATTTCGATCATTTTAAATGTCCTCCCCTTATTTGCCTAACGGTGTGTTTTTTCTTCTTTTGTCTTCGGTAATCTCCATTTGTTAGCCTGACCTTGGGCAGAATATCTGCCCAAGGAACAAGCTAGAAATCTTCATTGTTACTTTTTAGTTGCTGAAAACTTCAATTTCTAGTTTATCTTGACGGAAGTTATACTTTACATCTAAAGCGTGTGCAACAATTAGTTCTTGCTCAGCTTTGTGAGCGAATGGATCGCCGCCAGATGGGCTAGAGCGATCTGGGCGTCCGATGTAACCTGTTTTCACTTTATCTCCAGCTAGTTCGAACAGAATTGGAGCCATGTAATGCCATGCGCCCATATTACGAGGCTCTTCTTGAACCCAAATAATTTCTTCTAAGTTTTTAAAGCGTTTAATAATAGATTGAACTTTCTCAGCAGGGAATGGGTACAGTTGTTCAATACGAACGATATGAATTTCATCTAAGTTGTACTCATGCTTACCAGACTCGATTTCTGCTGCTAAGTCAATCGCCATTTTACCTGTACTTAAAACAAGACGTTTTACTTTGTTTGGTTTTGTACCAAGGTTTTCTTGTTCTAAAGCAGGTTGGAAACGTCCTTCGCTTAATTGACTAGCAGTTGAAAGCGTAAGTGGGTGACGTAATAAACTCTTCGGCGTCATCAATACTAATGGTCGAACAGCTTCTGTTCCTAAGATAGATGCTTGACGACGTAAAATATGGAAGTATTGTGCCGCACTCGTTAAGTTTGCAACTGTCCAGTTGTTCTCAGCAGCCAACTGTAAAAATCGCTCTGGACGTGCACTAGAGTGCTCCGGTCCTTGACCTTCATAACCGTGTGGTAATAGAAGAACTAAACCAGATTTTTGACCCCATTTTGCTCTTCCAGCTGAAACATATTGATCAAATAATGCTTGCGCAGTATTTGAGAAGTCACCATATTGCGCTTCCCACATAACAAGCGTTTCTGGAGCGAATACGTTATAACCATACTCGTAACCAACAACAGCAGCTTCTGATAACGGACTGTTATGAACAGAGAATGAAGCGTTGATGTTTGGTAAGCGATGTAATGGTGAATATGTTTCATTTGTATCAGTATCGTGTAATACGATGTGACGATGCGCGAATGTACCACGTTGTGAATCTTGACCAGTTAAACGAATTGGCGTACCTTCTTGTAAAATAGAAGCGAATGCTAATGACTCAGCAAGTGCCCATTCAATTTTACCGTTCTCTTCAAGAGCGTCTTTACGGCGCTCAAGAATTTTCTTCACTTTCGGATATACGTTAAAGCCTTCTGGCCAAGATAGTAGACCTTCATTAATTGCACGAAGTGAATCAAGTTCAACACCAGTATCAATTGACTGAATGCCCTTTGCAACAACATCTGGTACTTTAACGTGAATTGTTGCATCGCTCGTATCAGCTGGTGGTACTTGTGCATAGTCAGATTTTAATTGTTCTTGTGTAAACTGAGTAATTGTTTCAATTTCATCTGCATTTAGAACACCAGCAGCTTGTAATTGATCTGCATAAATTGCTCTTACAGTTGGGTGATTTTTAATCTTTTTGTACACTTGTGGTTGTGTAACTGCTGGGTCATCCATTTCGTTATGACCGTAGCGGCGGTAACCAATTAAATCGATTAAGAAATCTTTTTTGAACAACATGCGATATTGAATTGCAAGATTAGCAGCAGCAAGACAAGCTTCTGGATCATCAGCATTGACGTGAACAATCGGGATATCGAAACCTTTTGCAAGGTCACTTGAATATTTCGTAGAACGAGAATCATAGCTATCAGTCGTAAAACCAACTGCATTGTTTGCAATAACATGAATTGTTCCGCCTGTTTGATACGCGTTCAATCTGCTTAAGTTTAGTGTCTCAGATACAATTCCTTGACCAGGGAATGCAGCATCACCGTGAACTAAAATTACGAATGATTTTGAAGTATCTTGTTCTGGAAGACCAGATTTTTTACGATTTTCTTGAGCCGCACGTGCGAAACCTTCTACAACAGGATTAACGAACTCAAGGTGACTTGGGTTATTTGCTAATGTAACGCGAGTGCTAACTTCCTCGTTACTAACGACTTGTTCTCTACCTAAATGGTATTTTACGTCGCCAGTCCAGCCAGAATTTGCTACTGCGCCTTCTATTTTTGCATGTTTGAACTCGGCAAACATGTGACTATATGGTTTTTCTAATACGTGTGCAAGTACGCTTAGACGACCGCGGTGAGCCATACCGATCATGACATCTTCTACGCCGTTTTTAGCACCTTCTAGCACAATTTCATCTAGAACAGGTACAAGCATATCAACGCCCTCGATAGAGAAACGCTTTTGCCCAACGAATGTTTTATGCAAGAATTGCTCGAAACCTTCAACAGCTGTTAAACGTTTTAAAAGAGCAGTTCGTTTTTTATTTGATAGTGGTTGACGCAATGAATTTGATTCCACCATTTGATGCAACCACGCGCGTTCTTCACTATCTTGTATATGAGAAAATTCATAAGCTAAAGTTTGTGTATACACTTCTTTTAATCTATGAATTACATCAAGTGCAGTGTGAATACCTTCTGGTGCATCTTGCCATACTGTTTTTGCTGGAATCGCTTTCAAATCAGCATCGCTCAGTTCGTTCATTGCTTTCTCAAGAAGAGATTGTCCATTTGCAGCATCTTCCATCGGATTGATGTGAGCCAACGTATGCCCGAAAGAACGAATCTGTTCAACAAGTTGAACGACTTTAAGAATTTTTTCAATGTTACCTGTGTTTTGAGGAGAAAAATGTGTTGCTGTGTTGTCCCCTGTTACGACATCATCTTGAAACGAAGGAGCTCCAAAAATTTCAAAAAGCTCTTGTAATTCCGGATCAACAGAACCTGCTCCAGTTACGTAAAGATCATACTGTTCAATAACATAACCAAGGTTCGGACCGTGGAACTTGGCCCAAGGGTTTGTCGTTGTATTCTTCCTCGTCATTTGTTTAAACCTCCCAATGCATATAATCCTTTTTCCATACAAAAAGGTGCATTTTGCTCTTTTCAATAATTGATGAACCAATAATCAATGTAAATGTTTTTCTTTACTCTTATGTTATTACAATAATTTACATAATACCAAACACTATTACTTATCTGTTTTGTAAAAAAACATTCACAATAACTTATCACCCAAGTTAATCTTTCATGTTATAAAGTAATTTTACAGAAAAATAGGGTGGATATATTTGGTATACCTATACAAATAACTAAAATTGTTGCATGTAAATATAAGTATAATAGTTAGAATGTTTTGATAAAAATAAGTTCGAATTATGTATATTGAAATAATAAGCGCTTTCATTGATATTATACAACAATATAACGGAATATAGTATAAAAAATAAAAAATTATGAATTTAGCGTAAACTTTATTTAGATAGTGTTAAATATTGAAAGGAAAGTGAAGGATTTCTACAAAAAAAGTTGCTAAACATCAAAAATGCTTCATAAACAGTTAGTTTCTATAAATATGACGAAAAACACCGTAAAACCAATAACGCATTTCGCGGAATAAAGGGATAAATGAAATATTTTAAAAGGATAAAACAAATATGGAGATATTAAATTTTAAAAAAAGAGAGGTGGAGATATAGTAACAGTTATTTACATTGTTCCATGTTTCATTACAAAATAGACGTGCTGAAATTGAAAAAGTTTCTTCTATATAAATAGCGTGAATAATAATTAAAATGAATGTAAAGGAAGCTTGACGTAAAGTTTGCTTTACATATATACTCGGTATAAGGGAGGGGGGAGAAATTTCCTTGGAAAATAAAATGGTCGAATACCGAAAAAAATTTGGACTATCTCAAGAAAAATTGGCTGAGAAACTTGGCGTTTCCAGACAAACCGTCATTTCAATTGAAAAAGGAAAATACGATCCATCACTTCCGTTAGCATTTGAAATCGCGAAAACATTTCAGACGACGATAGAACATGTATTTATTTATGAAGGAAAAGAAGGGGAGGAATAAAGATGAACTATTCACAAAAGTACTTCGTTATCATGGGAATTATCTTTCTATTTATGAGTGGATTTATGATCCTAACAGGAATAATGACGCATTCTGCACCACCAACTCCAACTTATACAGTGCTTGCGATGATGATCATGTGCTTTTGCTTAAGCTACTTACATCCGCAATTTAAAGAAAAAGACGAGCGGATGAAATTAATTCGTTATAAAGGCATGTTCTTCAGCTTTTTTGCATTAACAGCGTATTATCTTCTTTTCTCTATTGGCTTAAACTTAAATGTTATTACACTATCTGCAGTTGAACTACTGAACATACTTATGGCACTCACGATGAGTACCGTCTTTATCTCGTTTGTTGTTTTGGCAAAAAGATATTAAGATGGAAGAGAGAAAGGAAGATTAACATATGCAAATGATGTATGCTTTTGGCATTGGGCTTGTATTATTTTTAGCCGTATTCTTATTTATTCGGAAAGACGTGCAAGGTGGGACGTTAACGAAACGAGGCTTTTATAAAATGATCGGCTGTTTAGTTGTTATGTTTATAGCGATTATCGTCATGATCGTTTTAATAAATCGGTCACTATAGAATATAAAAATGGAACCTTACAGCAGTAAGGTTTTTCTCTTTTTTTGTAAAATCCGAAAATTCCTACTAAATCCATTTACTGTATATAATGGATATTATATAATTTAATAAAATGATAGATAGGGAGAAGAGTATATGAATAAAAAAACTATCTTCTTTTTATTAACATGCCTACTACTTATAGCTAGTATTACTTATATAATATGTAACAAACGAGAACAAGTGCCACCTATGTTAGTATGGGAGGGGCAAGAATACTACATAACAAATGAACCGGCTAAAGCAGAAGAAGTGGGGCAAAGGCTAGGAGAAATAACAAAGAAAATTGAAACAAGTGAAAAACCTATTAAAAATAGTGAATCCAACATATTAAGCGAAAAAACAGAAGTATTCACATTGATAGAAGAAGAGGGGAATCCTCACTCACCCTTAATCATAAAGGAGCTTTATAGTGACGAGTATAGAGTAGTAAGGCCGATGTTAAAGGTACTATAAAATAAAAAGGAGATCTATATGCAAACAGTAACTTCATATCCATGGTCATTAAGAAAAATGTTTGTTTTTTTCCTTTGCTTCATCCTTCCACCAATCGGCGCTATTTATATTTTGAGGAATAGAGAAGCACTACAAAAGAGAGACTTCATTTTATATGTATTATTTGCTGCTATTAATATATCGTTTTGGTTATCGCTTATGATTTTTGATCGGAGTATGTGGATGGTAGCGGGGCATTATGTGCTTGGAGCAATTGTTATTAGTGTTTCGAATATGAATAAGAGATAGGCCAGCAATCTTAAAGTTGCTGGTTTTTATTTTGCTATTTATAATGAAGAAACAAATTTTTAATAGAGAGTAGTGACGTTATGAGATGGAAAGAGGGAACGTTTGAAAAAATAGAAACGAATGACGAATCTGTTGCGCAACTTGTAAACACGTTTAAGGAACAAAACTTAAATGGTGGCGCAATAATAAGCTGTTTTAAAGTACATAACGAAAATTTTTTCAAAGAAATACCACATTCGAAAGAGGGGCATGAACACTTCTTTAGAAGAATATTTAACTCTTTAGATATAATCAATAGCTTAGAAGAGTTAAAAATACATACGTCACAAAAATATAAGTTTCATTTTAAAGAGCAATGGGCAGTCATGCTTGATGGTAGCATTGCCGCTCAAATTTTGTGGGGCGGAGCATATGAAGCATTTAAGGAACGACCAGTTATCGCAAAACAATTAGCAGTTAATGTATGTCAATATATGTTCCAAGATCGATACGAAGATATTAAAGTGTTCGAAAGCTATCGCCCTTGGACAGATTGGTTTTACGATGTTGCGTGGGATATTACTTGGATGGTGTTAGATAGTAAGGAGCAGAAAATGTGGTTAGTTTGTGCTACTGATACGGATTGATAGATGGGAGAAGTTTTATGCCAATGGTCTTTGCTAGTGCTTTTAGCAAAGATAGAGGTGGTGACTAGAAAATCGTTGCAGATGATAACTTGAAAGAAGTATTGTTTGCCAATGCGAAGTCTTTGGAGAAGAGGTTTGGTGGGAAGTGATTGATTTAGATAAAAAAGAGAAGCCATATCACGTAGAAAGTTGATATGATTTCTCTTTTTTTATGACCCCGGAGAGGCTCGAACTCACGACCTCCACCCTGTCAAGGTGGCGCTCTCCCTGCTGAGCTACGGGATCTTCAAAAATACTTATGTAATAGCATCTTTAATCATTATGTTAAAGCAATTATATAAAATTAACTGAAATTTTACAATATTTTTTGTGGTAAGTTTTAAAAGGGGAATCATATGCAATTATGCGAGTAGTATCTGAAGGGATAATAATGAGAAAAAACTTAGTAGGATGTAGCGGTCGTATTATTTAAGATATTTATCCAAAGGGTTTTCATCGTTTAAATCAACAAGTAAAGGACATAGGAATAATAGAGGTAGAGCGGCATTAGCATGATGAAAGGTGTCATTAGATAGATACTGCCTCCCAAAACAATACGGACAATCTTTTTCAAATGTCACGAGTATCGACCATACATCTTTTACTTTCCATTTCGTTTTACAATACGTACAACGCGCCATGGAGTTCCTCCTCATTATAAGTTTTCTTCTAGTATATTCCATTCTATTGTACGAAAGTCATTTGTATTTGGTGTGATAAAATGTAAGTTGTTTTATTTTTATGTGAGTTTATTTAGTTATTTATGATCCTTTACATATCGTTTGCTATTTTTGCAGGATGATAGATTTTCAGTTTCAATATGCAAACTGGCCAATATATCCTTTTTACAATTTACTTAAAATCATGTATAACAGAGATACAAGATTATTTTACCCCGCTATTTGCGGGCAGTAAGATTCACCTCAAAACTCAGCGAAAGCAAAGAGGTTAGGTGGGGGATGAAGCCCCCCACTGATTAAAGTTTCACTTTATAATTATTCAGAAGTAGAGGGAGAATTATTGTAATGGTAAGGAAAACGTTCAAGATGCGCGTATCTAAAAATAGAACGATTTCAATTAATGGCTCAATTCTTGATGTGGATGTTACACATGATGAGTTTTTGCAAGAGTTTGTTGAGTGGGTCGATTCTAAAGGTTGGTCGTTTATGGGGATGACAGATGAGATTACACCTGAGGAAGCTAGTCAAAATTTAATTGATTCATTAATTGATGAGAAGGATAAGAAAGAATAATTCTTTCTTATTTTTTATTGTATATTTATGTTATTTATCGTAAAAGTATGATATAGTAAAAAACAGTGAATATTCTTCCAATTTAATACAAATTACATATAGATTGGTATATTCAGTTTTTAAGCTGTGAGAGTATAGTGAAAAGGGAGAGTCATATGGTAAATTTTAAGAAAATTTTGGCTTTTATTACCGTTATTTGTTTATTTTTTTTGACACCTATGACGTTACGTGCTGAGAAGAATGTTGGAGTGAATCCAGAACAAGTGGCACCACCACCTAAGGAAGGGCCAAATGTTTTTAGTCAGTTTGCAACTACGATTGATGCGAAAACTGGAGATATTTTGTATGATAAAAACGCACATCATCGTGCATTTCCGGCTAGTATGACGAAAGTGTTAACGGCGATTTTACTTATGGAGCATACGAAGCCAGAGGATCAATTTACGTTTTCACAATTAGCATTAGATCAAGAGAAGAGTAATTATCAAATTGAGTTTCAACCTGGTGAGACGATTAATAGAAATACTGCACTTATGATTTTAATGGTGCTAAGTGCGAATGATGTGTCATATGCAATCGCAGAGCGTATTGGCGGAAGTGTTGAGAATTTCGCTAATATGATGAATGAGAGAGCGAAGCAATTAGGGGCTACCGATAGTCATTTTGTAACACCAAATGGATTGCATGATCCGAACCATTATACTACACCATATGATATGGCTATGATTACGAGAGGTGTGCAAAAGTACCCTGAGATTTTGCAAGCGATGAATACGAAAAGGACGACAGTTACGACATCTAGGCAGACGGTGTCTATTTTTAATAAATCTACTTATTTTGAAAATCCATTTAGTATTGGCGGTAAGACAGGTTTTACAAATGAAGCGCGCAATACGCTCGTTCTATTAAATGAGAAGGATGGAAATCGTATTATAAATGTAGTAATGGCTTCTCAAAGACCTGAAATTTATGAAGATTTAAAGCAGATGGCGGACTATTCTTTTGGTCAATTTGTGAAGCAAACTGTACTAGATAAACATAGTTGGCATCAAAAGACAACGTATTTAAATAAAGATATTGATAGCGAGCTTGAAAAAAGTGCAGAAGTGATGCTTAAGAAAGATGAAGGAAAAAATGTGAGGACGATTTTCCGTGCGGCTTCATTAGATAAAGATTCTTTGTATCATAAAGGAATTCATCGTGGTGAGGTAGTTGGGGCAGTTGATATCACGAAGAATAATCAAACAATTGCGACGGTTAATGTTCTTTCTAAAGAAGATGTTACTTTTGCAATGCCTAAAAAAGATACGATCGAGCCTGAAGTAAACGAATCAAACGTGAAAATAATAAGTATTGGAATAGGTGCTGCCATATTATTTGGAGCCATTTTATTTGTAGTGCTACGCCGAAATACAAAAGGAATGAAATCAGAAGAAAAATAAATTACTAGTTTAAAGGGCTGTGAAGAGAATTTGTCACAGTCCTTTTTTATATTTAAAATAACTAATAATTGTAAAATTTCTTATTGCATTTCCGTTTCGTTCGTTATATTATTTATTTGTGTTCTCGTTAAAGAACGAGAGTGAATATTGCATACTTCAAATAATATAAAACAACGGAGAGGGAGAGAAACGATGAAATTAATTTGGAAGGTGATTAGCAACGTTATCTCATTTGTTTTATTTGCATTAATGATTTGCTTAGCTTTTGTAGTTATTTCTTCAAAAGCGAGCGGTGGGGATCCAACGGTGATGGGATATCAATTTAAATCAGTGTTATCAGGATCGATGGAACCAACATTTTTAACAGGGTCAATCATTGCGATAGAACCGACAAAAGATGGCTCTAAATATCAAAAAGGTGATGTTATTACTTTTAAAGAGAAAGATGAAAAAATTATCACTCACCGTATTATCGGTGTGAAAGATACAAATGGAAAAGTAATGTATGAAACAAAAGGGGATAACAACAATGGCCCTGATTTAGAACCAGTACTTGCGGATAATGTCATTGGGAAATATGCAGATATTACAGTTCCTTATGCAGGGTATGCATTAAATTATGCGAATTCAAAAGCTGGAGCTGCTTTACTTCTTATTATTCCAGGAATCTTTTTACTAGGCTATTCAGCGATTACTATTTTTAGTGCGATTCGTAGCATTGATGGAGAAAAGAAAGAGAAAAAAGTAGAACAATCCGTCTAGTTATTTTGGTTATAGTTTCCTATTAGGAAATTAACAAATATATATTAAGGGGATATGGACATGACTTTAAAGAAAAAATTAGGAATGGGTATTGCATCAGCAGTATTAGGGGCTGCATTAGTTGGTGGAGGAACATTTGCATACTTTAGTGATAAAGAAGTGTCAAATAATACATTTGCGTCTGGGACACTTGACTTAGCGCTGAACCCTTCAACAATTGTGAAAGTGGATAATTTAAAACCAGGTGATACAATTGAAAAAGAATTTAAATTAGAGAATAAAGGTACATTAGATATTAAAAAAGTATTATTAACTACAGAATATGATGTAGAAGATGTGAAGAAAGATAATAAGAGAGACTTTGGTGAAGACATTGAAGTAGTTTTCTTAAAAAATATTGATAAAAAAGATGAAGTAATTAAGAGAACGACATTAAAAGATTTGCAGAGTCAAACAGTGACTGCTGCAGAAAATGATATAGTAAGTTGGTTATGGCCTGAGAAAGGCATTAAAGCGGGAACTAACGATTCATTTAAAGTGAAATTCCGCTTTATTGAAAGAAATGCACCTCAAAATGAATTCCAAGGCGATAAACTTCAATTAAAATGGACATTTGAAGCGCAACAAGGCGATGGAGTGGAGAAAAAATAAGCAGAAAAAGAGACTATCAAAAATGATAGTCTCCTTTTCTGTTAAAAGGGAAATGTAAAAAGAAAGATAATTTCTTATATCATTTTATAATTCACTTTATTATAATAAAGATATAGTTCTTGATAAAGAACGAGTTGTTCGATAGGAGAGATTAAAATGCTGAAGCAACCTCGTAAATTCAAAAAGATGCTTATATTGCCATGTTTGTGTTCTATTACTTTTTATTTAGGCTCTCAAATGATGACTTATACAGAAGCAGCTTTCATTCATAAAACGAAAGTAGAGGCCACTATTTCTACAGCAAGTATTTTTCCGAAAACAGTTGATCAATTAATAGAACAAGCTAAGCAGCATAAGGAAGTTATTTTGCATGAGTACGAAGGGATGAAATCAAAATTAACTGTTAGATCCACTCAGGAATTAGAACAGGCGCTTGTTATATGGAAGCAAGGGCGTGAGAAGATAGCTACTGAGAGAGAATCGTTACAAAAAGTATATAAATCAATAGAAGAACCTTATAATCAAGTACAAGAAGAGTTAAAAGGAAATGGAACTGAATCGAATAAGCAAGTATTCTCGTATGTGAATGCTGGCTTCCAAATAGTAAAAGACAACTGTCAGTATGTCGATAAAGAAGTAAATTTACAGGCGATCGATAAACAAATTCAAGATTTTGAGAAGTTACTAGTAGATGAAACAGCAAAACAAGTGAGTGAGGCTGAGAAACAAAAGGAATTAGAAGAGAGTAAGAAACAAGAGGAAGCGAAAAAACTAGAAGAGAGTAAGAAACAAGAGGAAGCGAAAAAACTAGAA
>NZ_JAQFPJ010000013.1:0-120528 GCF_027712065.1 Bacillus cereus group sp. BcHK124 | reverse complement strand
TGTAAGTAAAGAAGAATAGGTAAAAGAAAGAGCAACCATGTTGCAAATTGAGGACTAAGGGAAAGCAAAGCGCAAAAAAATGTAAGTAAAGAAGAATAGGTAAAAGAAAGAGCAACCATGTTGCAAATTGAGGACTAAGGGAAAGCAAAGCGCAAAAGGAATGCAAGTAGAGAAGAAATAGGAAGAGAAAGAGCAACCATGTTGCAAGATGACGAGTTAGGGGAAGAAAGACGCAAAACCTTGTAAATATCTGTTACAATAAATTAAATATAATAGTAGTAAGGAATTTTATGATGAAAACTACTTTGTTATGATCCATGGTTTAGGGAGGGATATAAAGTGGATAATTTATTACAAATGTTTCGAGATGCATTGTTAATCTCTGAGCCAATTTATAAAACAAATGAGCTAGTATGGAATAAGTGGAATGCATACTTTAAAGATGTTGAAAACAATAATAATAAAGTATTAACCTCATCTCATGCATCTCCATCATTTACTGCATTAGTGTCTTGGCTAGAAAAAAAGCAAGAATCCGGTATTACATTAGTACAAATTTATGCGAAAATTGATTCCTATAAGGAAGAAATATATAAAGAAATCGAAGGATTTATAGAAAAAGAATTTCAAGATGTAGCACCTTCAAGTTCCATAGTAGTAGAAAATGATCAAAATATAGATAAGACAAGCATAGTAAACTATGAGGATTATTATGAGGTAAATAACTCTGCTGTTTATTATAAGCTAAGAGATGGGATTGCAAAAAATCAATTTGAAGAAGATGAGTTAAGTAAGGTTTTACAATATCCTATTGAAACTAAATCTTCTAATGGTGTAGCTCAGCTTTCTTCACACAAAGATGAAGATTTAAGACTTACAAATATAGAAGAAGCTGCTCGGTGGAATACCCTTGTCGATGATGTAATGAGTAATATGGATGATTTAACGGCAGATTGTTTAGATGCAATTACAATACAATGGATAAACGAAGCAAAATCTCCAGACGAATTCATTGATTTTTCTTATGAGCAAGTTTTAGAAATGTGTAACATTCCAAAAACAGTAGTCAAAAATAAAGAATACTATAGAGCGGAAGATAAAATTAAAATAGCAAAGAGAATTGCGGCTTTAGCAAGCATTTTTATCTATTTAAATGATGATAATGAGGTAGTAGTATTAAATGACCGTGATGATGATGGAGAACGTTTAGAATTAAAACGTGAAGTAATCAAAAGGTTATTTGTATTAGATTCAGTTGTATTGTGGAGACATAGTGTTACTAATGAATACATGGGCATTGAGTCTTGTCGTATTAAGCCAGGCAGCTTTTTAACCAATTACTTATACGGATCAAATAATACAACAGCGTTATTATCTAAAAAAGCACTTGAATACAATAGTTATAGACACAAATATCATAAAAGGTTAATTCGATACTTAACATGGCAATGGAGAATTAGACAAATGTATTCATCATTGAAAAAGCCATATTCTATAGGTGGGGACAAAGGGCTGCTAGCAGTAATGGATATCCCAAAAGATTGGAAGCCGAATCGCATTAGAGAACAGTTGGAAAATGTTCTAATGGATTTAGAAAATGAAAAAGTAATCTCTCATTGGGAGTATAGTGATCCACTTGATGAACAACAAATTGGGAAACGTAATTGGTTTAAAAACTATTACGCTAATTTAGGAATAACGATTTTACCGCCTGAGGAAATGCTGCAATCAATGGATAGGGTAATCGGAAAGAAATGTATAGAAGAACTTCAAGAACAATTACCTGAAGTAACAGTTGTTAAAGAAGTAAAGAAGACTGTAGAATCAGTCGAACAAATAGAGAAGAAGATCCGTGAACAAATACTGAAAGTACACAATGAAAAAAAAGTAAGTATTCGTGAAATAGCAGATGAAATTAGTATTTCTCCGTCTACATTATCTAGATTTTGCAATTATAAAACAAAACGTTTATCTAAAAAAGCATTAGAAAAGCTAACGAAATGGTGCGAAAGACAAGAAATATTAGAAAAGATGTAACATAGACTAAACATTTCTTTTAATAATAGTCCAATTAAAAATACACATACATTATGTATGTGTATTTTACTTATTATCAATTGCAAGAGGCCAAATTTCTTTTATTAAAAGTAATTTTGGAGGGCGAAGGTCCTACTGGAAAATCAAAATAGTTATGCGGTTTAATCCACTACAATTAAACTTCTTGTCTTATCGATATGGTTCAGTAACATATGATACTCTTCTTCATACATAGTTAAACGTTGTAGAAGGGATTGATTCTCAGCTTCTAAAGCTTCAATTTGATTTTGTAAAATTGTCAATTCATTTACATCTTTATAATTTTGTAGAAAGAGAATAATGTCATCTAATGTAATAGACAAAGAGTTTGTTTCTTTTTCTGATTGGGAGAGAGGAATGTTGTTTCCCGCTTTACGGTGTTGTTTGGCTTGTTGTATTTCGTCTTGGTATTGTTTTCTCACATATGAATTCCAACGAAATCCACAAGCTGCGGGTGTTCTAGCTAGTAGTTTTGCTACTTCTTTGAATGCAGCTAATTGTGTTCCACCGTTACGAATATACTGAAGTACTGTTGATGCGAGAAGTAAATCGTTATCATTAGTCCAAGAATCTTGTCTTGAAATTACCACGTTTTAACCCCCCATATATGTTTTATATTACATATATGCAGTTACTTAAAATGATAGAAGCTCAATCTCTCTTACAATAATTAAGGGTAAGTTTATAGAAGTATCTATGATTTTCAATGCAAAATTACATATAAGGTTGACTATTCACCAAACCTGTAACTATAATAGTTACAGGTTTGTAACTAAATTAATAGATTGGATTGACATGAGTTAGTTCTATGAATGATGTATAAACAAATATTTAAGAATGAATGGAGTTGAAAATATAGACCTACATATAAAATATATTTCTAGAAAGAAATTAGGTAATATACATTTTTTTATAATTATATATTAATAAAAAGAGGTGTGCGTTTTGAAAATTTTTAAGGGAATTCTAGTTTCTTCAATTGCATTAACAGCATTTAATGGAGTAGGTGGTATACTTCCAAGTGAAAAATCAGAAGTTGCCTACGCAGCTACTTACAATTATTCAAATAAGCAATTGAATTCTACTGTACATAAGCAAGCTACTAAACAATTAATTTTAAAATTTAAAAATGAAGCGAATTTACCATATCAGGATGGAATAGAAAAATTCATTAAAGAAGAAAAACAAGATCCTGAATTCATTGGAATTTTAGCTGAATATCCAAATGTAACTATAAATCGACTTTTTAATTCTTTAAATCCTAAAGAAATTAAAAATCTAGGTAAAGAAATAAAAGATTCTGATCATATTTCTTCTAATTTGCTAAACTACTATATTGTAGAAACTCAAGATGGTATTGATGTACAAGCGTTACTTACAAAAATTGAGAAATCATCTCTTGTTGAAACGGCGTATTTACAGGAAGAAGAGGCGTCACCAGAAGAGCGTTTACCAAATTTATCTGTTAACCCATATGATGAGCCTAGACTTACAAGACAAGGTTATCTTGAACCAGCACCATTAGGAATTAATGCACCTTATGCCTGGAGCATAAAAGGTGGGGATGGAAAAGGGACTACATTCGTAGATATGGAGTATGGGTGGTTATTTAGTCATGAGGATTTAGTGAATCAAAAGATTGAATTGATATCTGGACAAAATAAAAGCGAGCACCATGATCATGGTACTTCAGTCTTAGGAATTGTTTCGGCAGAGGATAATAACATAGGCGGAATTGGAATCGCACCCAAAGCTAAGGTAAAGGTTGTATCTCAAATTAGGGATAACGGAAATTATAATACAGCTGATGCTATTTTAAGTGCGGTTAACAATATGCAAGCTGGAGATATTCTTTTACTAGAGGCACAAGCAACTTACGATGGATATGGAGATAAGAACTATCTTCCTGTAGAAGTAAAACCGGATATATTTGATGCAATTCGTCTGGGAGCAAATAAAGGAATTATTATTATTGAAGCAGGTGCAAACGGCGGAAACGATTTAGATCAATTCAGAGACCGTAACGGTAAACAAGTTTTAAATCGTAATAGTCCTGATTTTAAAGATTCAGGGGCAATTATGGTTGGAGCAGCTTCTGCAAGAGTTCCTCATAAGCGTTCATATTTCTCTAATTATGGTAGTAGAGTGGATGTGTATGGATGGGGGAATGCAGTAGATACAACAGATGCTAAACCAAGTGAATTTACAACAAATCTATATACTTCTAGCTTTAGTGGAACATCTAGCGCATCACCTATTATTGCTGGTGCTGCTGCATCAATTCAAGGAATTGCAAAAAATAATCAGGGAAAAGTATATACACCAAGCCAGCTTAGGGATATTTTAAGTGACCCTAGTACTGGGACGAAATCTAACGATCCAATCTCTGATAAAATTGGTGTTTTACCTGACTTAAAAGCCATTTTATCTAAACTTGGTTTTTCACCAAACTTAGGTAATGATTCCTCCATTGTATTTCCTGATGAACCAGAGATAAATAAAGGGAATAAGGGAAATGAAGGATCTACTATTACATTCCCAAAAGAAGATTCCACTAATAGTGAAGGGGACTCTACCTTTATTTTCCCAGAATAATGGTAGAAAGAACTTCTTAGTATAAAGGATTCTTATATAACTAGTTATTTATAATAATAGTGAGAAAGGCTCTTATGCGTAGTAGCATAAGAGTCTTTTTGTTTTAAAATATACAAGTAGTTTAGGAAGAGTTAATTGGCATATGAATTAAGAAGATGTCTTACTTGTTCTATAAAATAATGGTGGTGTATATTATTTTTGTTACTTGACTAGCCATAATAGCCCCTTCTATGAAAGAAGCAAGTGACATAACATCTATATCATCTTTCATTTCTTATTTTTCGACTCCTTCTTTAATAAGAGATTCCATTAGTACTACTGTATTATCATATCCTTTTGCACCTGCAGCATGTAATTCAGGGAAAACATCTGTACTTTCAATTGCAACATTAAGTAAAGGATACCCACCAGCTATTAGCTATTGGGGGATTGTTGACCGTATCTTGGTATACAAGGAAGATAGCGATGATTTTATCTATAACATTTTCTTTATTTTCTATAGCCACATAAAAATGTTTCCATATGATTTCTCCACCTTTATCAAGTGCAGCCAATGCAATTTCTTCTTTGCTTTTAAATCGGCGATAAATAGCGCCTTTAGGCAGAGAAGCAGTGTCCATGATATCTTGAAGGGATGTGCGGAAAATTCCTTGCGTATTGAATAGATACAAAACTACAACATACCTACCCCTGAACTATAATAATTTAGGTCAGAAATAAACTTCTAATTTTGTGAGGAGTTAAGTACTAAAAAGGCTTAATTTTATTTAAGTATTTGTGGTAGTTTAAAGGACTTATCATTGGTTATGATATAATAAAATTCAAGTATACTAAGGGGGATTAATGAGATGATTTTTCAAAGTATGATAACAGCTATTATAGAAAAATTACAAGAGACGGTGAATCCCTATTGGATAATTGTGTTTGGATCAACGGCTGAGAACAGGGAACGAGAAGATAGTGATATTGATATAGCTTATTTAAGTGACACAACTTTAGGGAACTATGAACGTTTTTTATTAGCACAGGAGTTAGCTAACATTGTTCATAGAGATGTTGATTTAGTTGATTTATCCGAAGCTTCTACAGTTTTTCAAGCTCAGATTATACATACAGGAAAGACAATATTTTGTTCAGATGAAAAACGTAAGGTCATTTTTGAAATGAAAACCTTAAAAATGTATTCAAAATTGAACGAAGAAAGACAGATAGTATTTGATGATATAAAGAAAAGAGGTTCTATATATGAAGAATGAGGTTATTTTAAATAAAATTTCTACAATAGAGCGTTGTATAAAAAGAATCCAAGATGTATATGGAAATAACCCTGAAAATTTAGAGGACTTTACAAAACAAGATTCAATAATATTGAACATACAAAGAGCTTGTGAAGCGAGTATTGATTTAGCAATGCATATTGTTGCAGGGAAAAAATTAGGACTACCCCAATCTAGTCGAGAGGCTTTTGATTTATTGGTTACAGCAGGATTACTTAGCGTTGATCTAGCAAATAAGTTAAAAGCAATGGTTGGATTTCGTAATATTGCTGTTCATGATTATCAAAGTGTAAATTTAGATATTGTTCGTCAAATTATTGAAAAACATTTAACTGATTTTAAACTATTTACGAAAGAAGTAATGGGGATATTGGAATTTTAGGCAAAAGAACAGAATAATAGGACTGAGAAAGAAAGTAATTCTATGATTCCCGAACCAGCTATTGAAACAATTACTTAATTTCGTAAGAAGAAACTTTCGTAAGAAGAAACGCAGTCATAAGATGAATTTGTTTATGTTGTAGCGAGGCTTTGCATGAGATGTGTGTAGTTAATAGTAGGAACAATATCCACATACAATTTTATCAACAAATAAGTAAATATTTTTAAAACTAATTTTTATACATATAATGTATACCAAAAACAAAAAAGTTTCCTCACGGAAACTTTTTTGTTTTTGGTAAATTTATAGCGATTAATTAATATACAGTTTTTGAAAAAAATGATGAATCATGTCAAATCATCTTCATTTACACGAACATGAACGTAGTATAAAAATGAAGCATATCCAAAATAATTAAAGGGGCTGGAAAAATGATTAAAAAACTTATTATTGGTTCTATTGCTTTAGGCACAACAATAGGAGTGAGCAAACCTACATTTGCTGCTACAATACATTCTCCATCACAGTTTAAAGAAATTCAAAATGTTCATGTGCAATCCCTACACTCCCCACGGCAGTATTTAGGGCAAACTTCAAGGGAACTTCAAATTAAAAGTAAGGATCCAAAAGTACTAGCTTTTGAACTAGCAAAAGAAGCGCCATTTTATGAAGAAGAATTAGTAGACATATGTTCGGTAATTTTAGATGCAAATGTAGACGTTATATATTGGACAAGTAAGGAATGGGTTAGATTTGAAGAAGGAAATTATGAATTTAAACATGAAATTAAAATTTTTAGAGATAAAGAACGTCAGCAATTAATTACTGCACTAGAATCTTAGAACTTTTACAAAAAAGAAGCTATTTTTAGTATGCTATTCTACCCTCATAGTAGATAGGAAAAAGAAAACACATTAACCTATTTATTGTCGAAAATAAATTGCGATTATAATAGCAATTGTATTCCCAAAAGCAATGTGTCAAATGGATTTTAACATACCTGTAACGGTATTGTTATCAATAAAGTATGCACGGAATTACAAATGGTTGTTTAGAATATTAGAAAAAGTTTAACTGATAAAACCCATTGATCTCAGTATGTCTACATGAGATCAACGGGTTTTTATTATTATGTATTCGAAGATATGGAAAGTATTTTGTGTGTCTATAAAGTTTGGTTTTGAATTTTACGGATGTCTGTATATTACATAAACATTTACAGATGTTTTTGTTATAATTATTTATGAGGTGTATGAAATGAAACACAAAACATTTGGATATGTACGAGTTTCCAGTAAAGATCAAAATGAGGAACGACAAATTCGAAATATGAAAGATTTAGGAATAGAAGATCGAGATATTTTTATCGATAAACAATCTAGTAGAAATATGCAACGCGAAAATTATCAAATGTTAAAACGTCTTGCTCGTACAGGTGATACCATTGTATTTGATTCTTTAACTAGACTAGGAAGAAGCATGAATGATGTCCTCGAGGAATTCAGATACTATGAAAAGCATGAGATTAATTTACAATTTATAAAAGAACCATTCATTAATGTAAATTACACAGGTAAGAGTACAAATGATGTTATTCAAAGTGCTATTCAGAAAGCAACGCTTACCATTTTATCTGCTTTTGCAGAAAAAGAACGGCATGATATTAAACAGCGACAAGCGGAGGGTATTGCTCTAGCTAAAAGGCAAGGTAAACGGTTAGGACGTCCTCCAGTAGAAATTACAGCCGAATTTATTGAAGCCTATAAAGAATGGAAGTCTGGTGGTATTACAGCAGTAGGAGTCATGAAGAAATATGGTATCAAACGTTCTTCGTTTTACAAACTTGCTAAGCAGTATGAAGAAACAAAACATAAAAATCTACTGAATGATTAATGATAATTTAGGAGGTTATTATATGAAACATACAGCAAAAGTAAAAATTGGTGATTGCGTTCAATTTTCTTATCGTAAGAATCCTTCCTTGCAATTAACTGGATATGTGGTAAGAGTTTTAACGAATACCATTGTTGTAGAGGTTTCAGATATGATGGAAGAGGAGTTAATTGATGCTAGACAGGTAGTAAAGCATGGGCGTTATCATAAGATAGCCCGTAAACAAGTAAAAAGTAAAGTTTCATGAAAAACACTCTTAAAGAAATCTAGAAGCAACTTTTCAAATGTCATATACTGTCTTGAATACATTTATGTATTGGCATTTTTGTTCGTATTTTGTATACTAAACGTGAGTTTTCCTTACGTAGGCAATCTTTCAATTTCTATGAAAGCCAACTAATCTGTTAATTATGTATGGTAGCAAATAAGCTCTTATGTCCACAGATATAAGAGCTTATTTGCATATGTATCACTCTTTTATGTACAATGAAAGAAAAACATCATATGAGATGGGGAGAGGAAAACCCATGTCCAACAAACAATTAGTGAATTTACGCATTGATTTTGCTTTTAAACAATTATTTGGCACAAGTGGAAATGAAGATATTCTCATTGCTTTTTTAAATGCGATGTTACAAGAATCTTTAGAATCACCCATTGTTTCGTTACAACTAGAAGATCCACACTTGCACCGAGAACATGAAGAGGATAAATTATCGATTTTAGATATTTCCGCTACATTAGATACAGGAACAAAGGTAAATGTAGAAATACAGCTGAATAACAATCATGACATGATTAAGAGAAGTTTGTATTACTGGGGAAGGCTATATACATCCCAACTACAAAAGGGAATGCCATATAGTTCTCTTCACAAAACCATTACGATTAATTTATTAAACTTTGTAATGTTTCCAGAATATGAAGCATTTCATACAACAGGAATCTTATGGAATCGGCAACAACAAAAGAAGTTAAGTGATGATATTGAAGTTCATATTGTGGAGATTCCAAAACTCATGCAACAGTGGCGGAATGAACAAGTTAATCCCTGGGAAGATTCTTTTGTTCGTTGGTTGTTATTACTTCCAGCGAATGAGGATGAACAATTAACTCAAACATTGGAGGATATTGCGATGAACCAAGACCCTATTTTACAAAAAGCGATGAATAAATGGGAACGTATGAGTCAAGATTCTTCTTTCCGACAAGCGTATGAAGCAAGGGAGAAAGCGTTGATGGATGAAGCCGCAAAGTTTGCTTATGCAGAACAAAAAGGGATTGAAAAAGGGAAAATGCAACTTATTCGTGGTATGCATAAAAACGGAATGCCAATAGAAGATATTGCAAAGTTTACAAATTTACGTATAGAAGAAATACGAAATATTTTACAAGCCTAAATAATTAAAAGTAACAACTACAAATACTTGTAGGTATTATTTTTTAGTGACCGCCACCAGGAAGTATAGTTAATGTTTGAAAAGATTTGAACTACTCCTACTTTCACTTCGTTTTACAAAAAAGAAGGGCCAAGGTTGAAAATAGATAAATCATAATAAAAAACTACAGGTCTGTAATTGATTAAGAACCTGTAGTTTTTTTATGTTTATCCTATTTTATTTTCCATTTTTTTGCGTTTCAATAATAAATTTTGAAACTAATTCTGATAATGCTTCTACTTTTTCTTTTATGTTGTTAGATTGATTTGATACTTCCTCAATTGATGCCGCTTGTGATTGGATTGACTGTACAGTTTGAGTGGTTTCTTTAGCTATTTGTGTTGCAGTTTCAGAAACACTTGATATAGAAGCATTAACTTCTTCTGTACCAGCAGACATTTCTTCTGTTGCTGCAGATACCTCTTGAATTTGGCTAGTGATTTTATTAATAGCCACCATAATAGATGAGAATGCTTGATCTGCTTGATAAGCAGCTTCTTTTCCTTCTGTAGCCTTTTGTTGACCTTTTTGCATGACATTCACCGTATCTTTTGTATCTGTTTGAATCAATTGTATTAAATGATTAATTTCATTTGCGGATTCTTTCGACTTCTCTGCTAAATTCCTTACTTCGGCTGCAACTACTGCAAACCCTTTTCCATTTTCTCCAGCACGCGCAGCTTCAATAGCAGCGTTTAATGCGAGAAGATTGGTTTGTTTGGCAATGTTAGTGATAGGTTCTTCCAGTTAATTTTTCATTAGAGAAGATTTGAATAATTGTACCTACTTTTATTGTATTTCCCACAAATTTCTCCTCCGCACTTAAATATGATAATTACTATTTTGTTGATTATTATAATCATTTGATTTTTTGTCCTAATAGCACCTCTATAAGGGTATTTATTCTTTTATCTTGCACACTATAATAAGTTTCGTATCCCTTTCTATTGCTAGCTAGTATTTTTTGTGATTTCATTACGGCTAGATGTTGAGATGTGGTAGACTGTGGCCTTTCTAAAAAGTCTGCTATTTGATTTACATTGCATGGACCTCTTTTAGTAAGTTCTATTATTATTTTGATTCTTATTGAATGTGATATTGCCTTTAAAAGGGTAGCGTTTTCTTTGTAAATAGACATTTAAATTTTTCTCCCTAACGTGTATTTCTATTGCTGTTTAAATAAAAAATATAAAACTATATATAATGATTAATAACTTTATAAAAATATATTATAGAATGTTAACATTTTTATAAGTGAAATTGTGCTTGCCCTTTATCAAGTAGAGGATGAAAAAGCGTTGGTATTGTAAAGTAAGAGCGAATTTTAATAATTACTTCAAGGTATTTACTGATTCCTTTTCTATAAATAAAGAGAGGTCTTAAACCTTAAAGAACTTTTAATTTAACACCTATAAAATATGGTTATAAAACAAAATCCAACTATAAGGATAATGGATATTGTAATAAATTGATTGTAGTATCTTTGCAATTATTGTATTTATTTGAGGGGAATAGTCTTTTTTGTTTTCTTATGTAAATTACGTGAATCACCAACGGTTTATTTGGTAAACATGGGATGAAATATAGCTGTTTGATTGCAATTTCATCCTGGAATTGAAGTTTCTTAATGGATTAGACGATTGCTTTCAAAGATGAAAAGCCCATGTCAATGAAGGTATTGAAGAAATATATTTCTTATCATCTTGAGGAGAATGTTGCAGAAACATTTTATAAATTTGCTCTCATTGAATTTTAAACATACAGGTAGAAAAACAAATAAAAGGGTTACTTTATAAAGGTGCTCAACAAAAATAAACGTTTATAAAATTATTTATATCACCTTTATAAATTTGATATTTCAATGTTTCATGAATATGGACCCATCGTTTGTAAAGGTATACCTTTACAAACGTAGGGGTGTAATAAAATTTCGTGGGATTTAATTTATAATTTAATTAGAATGAAAGAACAAAAGTATCCTTTATAAAAGAGATGAGCAAATTGATCTATTATAAAAGTTCATTAGTTTTAGATAAATTAAGATTCAATTGTTTGAAAAAGGTTTTGTAAGTAGTTGGTTTATTTGGCAGGATTATTAGATATCAAATCAATTATATATTTTATGACTAAAAATAAATTTTTAACTAATTTTTCAAGTTAATATTTTAATAGGTTTCGTTTTGGAAATATTTCAATGGTATTTTCTTTATATAATGGAATAGGGGACGAGAGGAATACCAAAATAATTTTTACTACTACTGAAAAAGAACTTGTAGCAATTTATACAAGTTCTTTTTGGTGTTCAGATTTAGTATGAATAATCAGTTTACATAACTATATATCAGAAATTTATATAGTGATTGATATATAAAGAGTAAATTTAGGCAAATTGAATAATTTTTTTGGTTAGTTCTTTTAATTCATTCTTATCATCTCTAGATAGTAATTCTGCTGGGCTTTTTACGTAGTGAAAAGCTTTCCAAACCTGCTCGCCAAATCCATCTACAATACTACTTTTACCTGAAACGGTTGCTGCTACCTCTTCAGTTCCTTGTATATTGAGATCACACCAAATTGGTAATTTACAATTTCGAAGCGTTAACCCCTTTTTCATGTCAAAATAATCTTTACATTGATCAGGAAAGGAAAAATAAACATGTTCTAAAATACGATTTTCTTGCTCAAGATATTCCTCTAAAGCTTTATCAGGTAAGTAATTTTCCATTTCTCGCTTATTTAGGATATGTAATATATAACCATGACTTTCACAAATACGTTTAATTTTATTAATGTATCTTTCTTTTGATGGGGTGTTATATGTACTAGGAGGAGAAATAATATCACTATCTATTATACAAATGGTCCTATGTTTTCCATTTATACTTTGGGCAACTTTTGATAAATCACTTCCCCCACCATGTACAAACTCAATCCATAATTTATTCGATCTGCTTTCTCCTAAAAGTTCTAAACATTTCTCTATAAAAAGTCTATCGGATTCTACATTTTCTAAAACTATTTTTAATGGTTGTCCTAGAAAATCCCATACAGTATCTATAGTTATTAACTCATATCTAATCCCATTTAAAATAACAGTATACCTATGACCATTTAAATATTTAAACACTTGTACTCCTGAAATTGTACCAATTTGGCTTTCAATAAGAGTATTTAATTCTTCTACACTTGAATATACCTGAACTATTGTCTTATCTTCATGTTGTTTTGATTTATAAAGAGTATTTTGTACTACCTGTTTTGTTATATAGTCTCTATAGCTTTCTAAAGCAGTTGTTTCGAAAAGTGTTAAATCGTCTTTATCATCAATAAACCATTCATGCTTTCCTGATTCAAAGTAACAAAAAAGGAACTTTATAATTTGTTTTACTCTTTCATCACCTATTTTTGACATTAATTCATTTGGAAGGTTTATCACCATGGTATTTTGCTGCCTCCCTGTTTCTCATGTAAAGAACTCCTAAGTTTTAAGACTTCATTGTAATCTTCTTCAAAAAATCCCTCTGGCCAGTTAGATATATTTCCAAATTCATCGATTTTCAATTTTCTTATTATATTATGATTTTTGCTTTTTAATTTTTCTGTATAATAAATTGCAACTTCTTCAGGATTAATTTTTCCTTCTACTATATATCTTCTCAATCTTATAATCATATGTTCACTGTGTGTCTCAACTAAAAATTTGTTTTTAAAACCATAATTTTCCCTAGTTCCTTCAATAAATAGGTCAATTAGGCAAGCTTGAGCAGAGGGATGTAAATGTAATTCTGGTTGTTCTATTATATGTAATTTTGCTAAACTACGCTTGGCATCATAGGATGTTTTAGACTGGTGTAAAAAAGTTTGTACAACAATAGGAATTAATTGAGATAGGCCGTGTCCAACATCGATTAAATTGTTTTTTTGACCAGTTATTTCATCCGTTACCATCAGCCGAAATAAATCAGTTCTGCCGCCATATTCACTTCCTATTAAATCTTCGACATCTATTCTATGGTTTAAATTTTTACTCAGCCAATTTGATACCTGATTAATTAATTGCTTTCCTTTCCTTATATCCTGTCCAAGGATGGCAGGAGCAAACTCTCCGTCATGTCCAACATAGTTAACAGCATTTTCTCTATATCTATAAGAACGTTCAGGGGTTTTTCTAAATGGACCAATATAAAAAATATTACTTGCATAAAAGTTTAGATATCGTATTAATTCCATAAACAAATAGCGGAAAGCCATAACTTGTTCATCGTCATCATCTTTAACATCTAAAGGTAATATTTTGAAATCTGGAATGAATTTATCAAATACAAACTTTTCTGCTTTGATTTTAAAGCTAGTTTGAATTATTCCTTTCACTTCATAAGACTCTGAATCTCCTATTAAATTTAAAGAGAATACTTCACCATGGTTTATATCTATATCGGAAAGGATAAATTTTTTGATTTTTAATACTCCGTATTCGTCCTGTAAAATACAAACATTAAGTTTAAATTTTTCTAAACCAGAAAAAAACCTTAAAAACCTGTTGCGTACATATGGAGAAAAACGATTAAGTTCTTTACGATCAATAATTAATTCAAACTCTATGGATTCATTTCGGTCATGCTCAAATACCACATCTTCAAAGTTTCCATAATCTATTGTTTTTCCATATAATAACAAAGGTGCCATAGAGTCATCTAGAAATGTTTGTTTTAGTACTAATGGAAACCGCATAATACTACTTTTTCCAGAGCTATTTTGTCCTATTATAAATGTTAAAGGTTTTAGTTCTATTTCCTCACTATCAATAAAACCCTTTATACGTTTTAATCTGAAACGTTCCATTCAAAGTTCCCCCTTATACATTGATTAGAAAAAGACTAGTAGTAAATTCATTCCAATTATATCTTAAACAGACCTTAATTTTATACAATTTTTCAATATGTAATTTATAAAATTAATATATACGAGAATTTAATTCATTTTTGTTTTGAGGAGGAATCAATTTCTTGATTTGATGGTGGTGTAAATGCAACCCTTAATTGAATTTTTAAAATAGCCAAAGCCCCCATTACTCATATACGATAAAGTATCTATGAAAGTAGGTGCTTTTTTCTTTGTTATATAGAAATTATACATTAATTCATATTTGGAATACTTTAAAAAGAAAAGGTGATGACGGAAGTAGAGACGGTTTGATATCCTCATGATTAATAGTTACGTTTAACTATATGTACATTACAAATATAAATATTATTCTTAAATATAGATAAATATCTTTCTGCAAGACTGCAACATTCTTCTTTACTTACCCATGTATACATTTTTACGTATTTATTATGGTATCAAAGTTGATTTAAAACGGTTTATATAAAATCAATAAATGAGATTTTTAGAGGAAGGGCAGATCTTTATTTATTGATTCACATAATTTTCAAACATTAAAACTCTAGACGTTAATATTTGTTATATAATGGAATCAATATGGTTTCCCCGTTATGAATAATGAGATAATTTATGTGTTCCGTGTATTCGTTTTAAAGCAAAAAGAACTTGTAGTGATTTCTACAAGTTCTTTTTGTTTTTCTTATTGTATTAGAAAAAAGCCCTTTAAATATAGCAGAAACAATAATAAAGTATTTATTTCTTGTTTGCTATGTAAAATGATAATAAGTGGGTTTAATATTAAAGATGAAATATTTTATAGAAATGAGATGAAGTCGAATGAGTGAAACAAGTATACATATTGAACTTGAACAAAAACCTGAAACCAAGGAGGAGACTTCTTATATTAGGCCATTACAAAGTGCAAATGTTTTGTTTAAGTTTATGAATAGAATAGAATTTCTTAAAGATATTTTATTGAAAAAGGCTATTTTACCTCGATATTACGAAGAAAAAATAGGTTACTTGGAAATTGAAGAATTGGAAAAAATTGCATTTCCTATGAGCTGTTTTTGCGATATTCATTTAAACAAACTTGTACCACATATGGTGAATTACGGTTCGTATGGGATTGGTTTGAGTAAAGAGTGGGGTATAAGACAGGGAATTCAGCCAATCCATTATATTAATAAACACTCAAATTTACGTAAAGATTTTAGTATTATTCTTAGTAAAGCCATTAATGATTCACCAGAAAAAAGTGATGAAAACAATGATTATAATAATTATTTGTTACATGATTTATTGTATATGAAGCCTCTTGATGGAGAAATGCCAACAAATAATCACCGAGAAATAGCTATAAGGAATTTTCATGATGAAAAAGAATGGAGATATATACCTAATATTGAGCAGGTAGAAACAGAATTACCTTTAATTATTAGTCAAGAGCAGATGAACCCAAAAAGTTATTTTACTTATTCACAAGCTATTGCCCAATGTCCTGATTTATGGTTGAATTTTGAATTTGAGCACATTAAACATATTATTGTTAGCAAAGAGAGCGAGAGAAGTGAACTTATAGAGTTTGTCGTCCAAAACAATATTGGTGAAACTTACGAGCAATACATATTATTCTCTAAAATAATTGTTTTTGATGAATTAAGAGAGGACTGGTAAAAATGTTTGCTAATTTTAACAAAGCTTTATTAAACAATAATCAAAAGGATACAAAAATACCGAAAGAAGTATTGGGTTCATTAAACGAGAAACTTCCTAATGACTTAGTTTATGTTGAAATAGAAGATAGGAAAGGTGTAGTTGCACTAACATCAAATAGTTCATCTATGGAATTTGGTGGACTTAGTTTCGATTTAAACAATGATGTATTTGCAGAGTTCAAACCTTCAAATGTTAAAGAAGTTTTGGAGTTTCTATATAGAACTCAGCGTAAATATACAATTAGTAAAGACGCTAATGAGTATATAACTATAAATGGTAATAAGTTTAAAATAGATGAAGTAATTAAAGATCCTTTCAAAGAAAATGAAATAGGGAAATATGACATAACTATTTATCCGCAACCTTTTCCAGAGCCATTTAAGCTGTCTTTTGAAGGAAAAGGAGTAAAGAAAGATATTACTTTCAAAAGACAACCTTTTGCTGATATGCACAAAGTACTATTTAAAAATATTGATAATGAAACTTTCAGTATTTCTTATGTTTTAGATGAGAGAGAGAAACATCTAAAATTCAATTTTAGTCTAAATCTTGAAAATACAAAAACAGTTGAGGAAACAGTTGAAGCACTAAAATTATATTATGCATTCGTTTCAGGTGATATTAAACTTAATGGGTCTGAACTTAATGAATATGCGATTAAAGAAACAGAGAAAACCTCTGTTTTGGAGACGATAAAGTTTTGGGAAAAAGTTTTGGAGTTACAAAGGAGATTGAGGGTTACTTTTATCCCTAAGTCAAAACTTGAAATAGAAGATATAGTATTGATTGAAAAGTTGTACCGGACTTTAATTGAAGAAAAACCCTATAAAGAATATATAAATATCAGTGAATTAACTTTGACAGGTACTAATGATGTTGAGAAGTTATTAGGGCAGAGTGGTTTATCTATGTCATTTCATCAACATGATAATGTTAAAGTATTTGGGGTTAATTTAGACTTGTATAGCATTATCTGTTACTTTGATTTTAAAGTGACTGATATAAAATCTTCGGAAATAAATAAAGCTGATGTTAGTAAAAGTATTTTGGTGGTTGAACCAGTAGAAGGAAGAAAAACTTATCAATCATCTATTCATTTTTCTACTGAGCAAGAGCTTAAAGATTATGAATTGAATAATACCGAATTACAATATGCTGAAGAAATAATAATCAATTAAATTATAAAAAAATTTTATTAAAAAAAAGCATCATTGGGAGATAAACAATAGTAATTGTAACTTCTTTAACAACCAGGTACGATTATACAATAACACTACAGAAACGACTATATTGTTTTATATTTAAGTATAATGAAGAGTTCACATCAAAAATTAAATGAATTTAGTATAGCCCCGTTTTAAAAATCAGAACGGGGTTATACGTGCTTTAGATTTTTAAGATAATCGGATTCATTTTCCAAGTAACATTTCTGGTACGCTATTAAAAGGTACACCTTTTAGAACGTATTTAATATTTGTAAATTGAAAAATGAGTTTTACAAAACATACAAAATGTTAAACTCATAAGAACCAGCGATATCATATAATTTTCTTTGGTATTAATGGTTTTTTTCGCTATAAAATGAAAAGAATAAGATTATCAGCTTTACAAAATAAGTTTATAGTTAAGGTAAGTTTTATATAAAATAATTCTCTTTATTTCTCAATTGATATTAGAATATTCGCATTATGTATTTTTTGTACTTTTATTGCATAAATCATTAATCTAATCTCATAATGTATTGAAAAAACAAAGACATTAAAATTAAATATTAATAAAAATACAAAACGTAAAAAATATGTAGAATACTGTCTAATTTATTATATTTTCTCCTCTTTATATAACAATTAATCTATTAGGTGATAAGAATAAAATCTTACAATAGATTATAGGGGGAGAAATTTATGAAGAAAATTTTAGTTGGTGCAATAACAATAGGAGTTATACTAGGATCTGGTAGTAGTTTTGCTGCTGCAGATGAACTTGATAGCATTTCTAAAAATGAAAATACAATTCAATCAATATCTGCTTCAACCACAAAATCAATAACTACGAATCAATTTAATAAAATTTATGCAGCCATGAAAAAATATGAAGGCACACCATATAAATATGGTGGGAATAGTCCTAAAACTGGATTTGATTGTTCGGGGTTAATGCAATGGGGATATGGGACACAAGGGATTAAATTGCCACGTACAGCACAAGATCAATATAATAAAACTACACGTATCGCTAGAAGTGCTCTCCAACCAGGAGATTTAGTTTTCTTTAAAGGAACAGTTTCAGGCAAGTCAGGTATCACTCACGTTGGTATGTATATTGGCAACAACAAGTTTTATAATGCTAGTAATTCTGGAGTTGGTGAAGCTAGTTTAAATAGTTCTTATTGGAGTAAATATATTGCAGGATACGGTCGAGTTAAATAAAAATATAAGATTTAATAAAAAGAACTGAAGTTCATTTTGACTTCAGTTCTTTTTGATAATCATTTGCTTTAAACTATCAATCTTCAATAATTTATTAAATTTTTCATCTCAGAGTGGAGAAAAATTATAAGACAAGAGAAGCAATAAAATAAAATTGGTGTATCTGTATGAATAGTTCTTTACAAAGGAAAAAAGTTAAAATCGCTTCAATATGCCATATAAGAAAGTAAAAGCTGCTTCACAAAAAAAGCCCTTTCCATTGCTACAAAGCAATAGAAAGGGGGAAGTATGATGAGTGATCGTATTGGTGAAGGGTATAAATAATGATATGCTTTCAAAAATATTTTAGCATGTTCATAAAAGAAATGAAGGAGGAAATTTAACTTGATGAAAACCTATAGAATACTTTGTAAAATTAGTTTTTTGCAGTCTTCTTTAAGGGTTTCGTTTTTTTTATGTCAGCTACTGTTTTAACTACTTTACTAACAGTATTTTAATAAAGAAATTTCTTCCTAAATGAGACCCTGTTGTCCCTTCATCAATCTTATTGTTGAGATAAGAGAATTCTTTCCTTCATTTTTAAAATGATTTCATCAGAATTAATTTTTTTGGCTGATGGAACTCCTAAAATAGCAGAAGCCCCCTCACTGGCATATACTTCTTCTCCATTTTCGTGAGAAACAATAAATAACCCTTGTCCTTCAAATTCAATATATATAATTTTTTTAATTTGTTTTACATTTGTTTGTATAGACCTATAGATTTCATATAAATCTTTACTACGTTTTTCTCCCCCCATACGTATAGGCTCTTGTTCATTTGTAAAAATTAATCCCTCTGGATTGTTTCTATTTAAAATAAACCATAATTTTTCATCTGTGGGCAATAAATATTCAGATAGCTTTTTGGAGTCATTATTTATAATGTTTTGTTGTTGTATTTCATAAACATGGAAAAAAAATGTGGATATTTCTAAAGTT
The DNA here is from genome assembly GCF_027712065.1 of Bacillus cereus group sp. BcHK124. Classification (NCBI taxonomy): domain Bacteria; kingdom Bacillati; phylum Bacillota; class Bacilli; order Caryophanales; family Bacillaceae; genus Bacillus; species Bacillus cereus group sp. BcHK124. The sequence goes on along the minus strand of NZ_JAQFPJ010000013.1, from coordinate 100,854 downwards.
GAATTAGACGTAAAATTATGATTTTGATAAAGTTGCTTGCCGTCTTTTAATAGAGCACTTTTACTATTTTGATAATCTTTTAGTGCTATCTTTTCAGGTGACTCTTTAGAATTATCTGTTGCTTGAGCAATTTTATTCATACTTATTAATGCAATACTTAAAAATACGCCTAAAATTATAGTTCTCGTTATTTTTTTCATAAACTTATTTTCCTCCTTATTTTCATTTAATATCCTCTACTAATACCTTGAACTGTTTCATTCCACCAAAATCTATCGTTATTTTTAAATGATTCAAAGTTATGTTGATAATGATCTCCATACCAAGGATCCATATAGGTAATATAGTTCATATTATTCATACCTTTAAAATAACCATCTAACACAAGAAAATGACCAATATTCCCTCCGTTTTTCCAATTAATTAGTGTAATCATTGGTTTATTGCTATTAATTTGGCTTCTAAACTCATCATAAGAAAGAGTTCCTCTATTAATTGTTGAAGTTAAACCAAAATAAATAAGGCCATTTTGTATTTCTCTAGAAGTAGCTGGATAATTGTATAAGCCTCCCTTTACATATCCTACAAATTGCTGTTGTGTAGTTGGTTGCCCAAAATAGTTTAAAACAGATACTGAAGTACCTGCCCAACACCAATTAGACTGCTGTTGTTTAATGTTAGGAACATTTAGTTTAATAGTTGTTGTAGAATTAGGTGGATTTCCATTTATAAATGCCGAAGCAACATATGCTTTTTTCCCGTTTTTAAAAAAATAAAACCAGCGATTATCTATACTTCCAGTCCAATAATCTTTTAAACCCTCTCCATATTCCCAACCATTGAAGTAAACGGTTTGATTTCCTTGAAGAACATCTATTATATTTCCAGTCGAATCTTTATTATCGCGCACATTTACCCCGATAGGAGCAGTTACACCTGAAAATTCAACTTCTTCGGCAAACACATCATTGACATTAGTAAAATTCCACAGAGATAAAATAAATACAACTATAATTAAAATTCTTTGTGCAAGCTTCATCTTCTCACATCCTCATATGATATGTTGAAAAAACTATTAAAACGAAAAATTAAGTTACTTAACTTTTTAAAATTTCAAGTACACACTACTTTTTTATAACCCATGATGTAACGCCCCTTTCATTTTATTTCTATACTATTTTAATTTATTCTAATATCCACATAATTCCTCTTGAAATTCTAATATGTAAAAAATATGACACAATTAAAATTTGGTTCTCGAATGCTCCCTAGCTAGCAAATAGGAGCATAAAATGTGAGACAGGTAGTCAAATATGGCTGTTATAAGAAAATAGTAGATAGAAAAGGAATCAATCAATAATAAATCATAAAAATACCCCTAGAGAAATCGCAGGCGTTTTTTATAGATGAAGTCTTCAAAAACATACCTTTAACTCATTTTTTAGAAATCTACCTTCCGTTCATTAGTTCCAATATTCTGAGTTTGTTTTAGAAATAGACACCACTTTATTTATATAAATATGCAATTATTCATATTTATATAAATATTTTAAAAGTAATTGTATATTTAAGTTTGTAATTATACTTTTTATTTGACTTATATTGAAGGGGGAAGATGTATGAAAAAAACTGTTATTACATTACTTGCTGCAGGAACAATGTTAGGTGCGCCTTTTTCAACTGCATTTGCAGAAGAACAAGCATCCCAAAAAGAAGTAATGGATAAAATGGAAGTGCAACAAAAGAATTGGAATGAGGAACAAGGAAGTCCATCATTTCTTTCAGGTGAATTATCTGATAAAAAGGTAGAAACTCAAAAAGCAGTGAAAGAGTTTCTTGAAGAAAATAAAGAACTATTTAAGGTAAATCCACAAACGGATCTGACACTGAAAGAAGTGAAATCGGATGATTTAGGTATGAAACATTATGTTTATACAAGGTCTGTAAATAAGGTGCCTGTTGATGGTGCACAATTCATTGTTCATACAGATAAAGAGGGCAAGGTAAAAACAGTAAATGGAGATGTTCATCCGGCTGCTGCAGAAAGTTTAAAAGGTGATACAGAAGCAAAGATTACAAAAGAAACAGCGCTTTCAAATGCTTGGAAACATATTAAACTTACAAAAAATGATACATTAGTAAAAGTAGATGGAAACACATTAGACCAGGTAAAAGAAAACTTAGATTCTACAAATGAAAAAGCGGACTTAGTTGTATATGAAAAAGACGGAAAGTATTATCTAACGTTTAAAGTGCAACTGCAATTTATTAAACCTTATGGAGCTAACTGGCAAATTTATGTGAATGCAGAAGATGGATCAATCATAGATTCATATAATGCAGTTACAGACGCAGATAGCGCTCAAAAAGGATATGGATATGGAGTATTAGGGGATCGAAAAGAACTGAATACAACATTTGATAGTGTACAGAAAAAATACTATTTAAAAGACACAACAAAGCCTATGAATGGAGGCTATATTGAAACATTTACGGTAAATCATAGTGATGCAGATTATCCAGTTAACTATCGTCTACTGGATAATGATAATGCTTGGATAAATAAAGATCAAGGACCTGCGGTCGATGCTCATTATAATGCTGGAAAAGTCTATGACTACTATAAAAATATTCACAATCGTAACAGTTTTGATGGAAAAGGAAAAACAATTCGCTCTGGTGTAAATTATGGAGTAAATGTAAATAATGCATTTTGGAATGGGCAGCAAATGGTTTATGGAGATGGTGATGGGCGCATATTCTCTCCACTTTCAGGTTCCCTTGATGTTGTTGCGCATGAATTAACTCACGCTGTGACACAGTATTCAGCTGATCTTCGTTATGTAAATCAATCAGGTGCATTAAATGAATCTTTCTCTGATGTATTTGGATATTTTGTTGATCCAACAAATTGGGATTTAGGAGAAGCTGTATATACGCCTGGTATTTCTGGAGATGCACTTCGCAGTTTATCAAATCCTGAAAAATATGGCCAACCTTCTCATATGAGGGATTATCAATACCTTCCTGCAACTGAAGAAGGCGATAACGGTGGGGTACATATTAATAGTGGTATTCCGAATAAGGCTGCATATCTGACAATCAATGCTATTGGTAAAGAGAAAGCAGAAAAGATCTATTATCGCGCGTTAACAACATATTTAACACCAACAAGTGATTTTAAACAAGCTCGTACAGCTTTATTACAATCCGCAGCTGATTATGATGGCTATGGTAGTGCAACCTATAAAGCAGTAGAAAATGCTTGGAATCAAGTGGGCGTAAAGTAAATTAAAATTCGTTTATAATATTTTTATGTTTTTAACATTTAAATCATAAAAGGACCTATGTCTTGTTAATACAAGTAGGTCCTTTTATTGTATTAATTATATTTATTAAATGTTATAATATGTGTAAACGATAAATGGAGGTTATTATGAATCTTTCATCAAGTGTAAGCAATCAGGTACTAGATCAAACAATGATTTTGGTTGGACTGGAATCCAATTTAGCAATGATAGAATTTAATTTAGATACAGAGGTAATTTGGGTAAATGATCATTTTGCACAAGCTTTAGGTTATACAATCAGTGAAATGAAGAACATGGTACATAAACAATTTTGTCCCCATAGTTTTATAAATAGTAGAGAATATAATCAGTTATGGGAGAATTTAAAAAAGGGAATTAAGTTTCAAAAGAAAATTCAAAGAGTTGGTAAAAAAGGCGATTTAACTTGGTTTGAGGCTACCTATATTCCAATTAAAAATGAACAAGGGGTAGTAGATGCTGTACTAAAAATTGCAACGGATATTACAAATCGTGAAAATCAAACAAGAGAAGTTGTTTCACATTTAAAGAATTTATCTATAGATTTAGGAAGTAAAGTCGACATTAATTCTAAGGAAAATATGAAAGCTCTACAATCTTTAAAAGAACAGATTAACTTAGTAAGTGAAATTGCTCAAATGATTAAGGAAATTTCTTCCCAAACTAATATTTTATCTTTAAATGCAGCAATTGAAGCGGCAAGAGTAGGAGAACATGGACGTGGATTTGCAGTAGTAGCAGAAGAGGTAAGAAGATTGGCAAGTAATGTTGATGGTGCAATAAAAAAAATAAATTTAAATGTAGAGAGTATCACAAATGGTGTAACCATTGTTAGGAATGTGACTGAAAAATTACAAAGAGAAGTGATTAATAATCAAATTGAAATTAGTAATACTATGGAAAAGTTCGAAAATATTGTGGGGTGAATATAAGCATAAAGAACTATCTTTTGAAGTTAAGCTATAAATTATACATAAAAAAGAAAGGCATGTCTTACATGCCTTTCAAGTGATTACTATTTTCTAAAGAGGGATGAAAGCTTAGGTATATAATGGCTAAATAATTTTTTTGCATATTTTGTTGGTAATAGAGCATGATATTACCAAATTCAACGGAGGTGTTTAAAAAATGCAAATTCGCGAAAATAATAATTCAAACGAAATTTTAATAGCAGCTGCAGCAAGTGCAATTGAACAAATGAAATATGAAATTGCTCAGGAGTTTGGTGTTACACTTGGACCGGATTCAACAGCAAGAGCAAATGGTTCAGTAGGTGGAGAAATTACAAAACGTTTAGTTCGTATGGCGCAAGAGCAGTTATCTGGTCAATATAAAATTCACTAAAGTTAAAGGTATATCCCATTCAAGGGATATACCTTTTTAATTTGCTTTTAAAGAGGGCTGTTCAATTTTTTATTGTTGGTTTAGTTTAGATACTGCAAATTTAGCTGTGAAATTCATTTTCTTCATGTAAGAAGAATTTACTCCTGCTTGAAATTGAACGGAAATATTACCATCTTTTTGTGCTTTGAAGACGCGACCGTATGGTGAATTAGCATTGTATGTGCCAATTACTTGATTATCTGCATCAAAGACTGTATAAGAAATTGGGAACCCTGAATTTTGTACAAAGACTGTAAGCTCTTCCCCTTTATTAAGATTAAATGATTCTTTTTGAGAAACTTCATAGGAACTCATAGAGTAATATTTTGTAACTTCTTGAATATCTAAATTTGTAGTTGCCGCACTCGCTTTAGGTGCCTCTGCTCCTGGTAAGTTCATACCTGATAGTACTGCAATTCCTAATGCCCCTGCTAAAATAACTTTTTTCATAATGCTAGTTCCTCCTTTAATATACTGTGAGATTTGAAACCGGAGTGAAAATATCACTCCTTGAAACCATTATAGTTACAACGAGAATGATTTTCAATGAGATTTGATATGTAATTCTGCATACATAAGGTGTCGATATAGGGTAATCTATCCGAAGTTTAAAGTATTCTTAAAGAAGGAGAGGACAATTTTTCAAAACTATGAATGAGATGGTGGCTGGTTTTTATATACGTTGGTTCTATAAGTAAATATTTTGTTGTTTTCTATCGTGCATTGTATATAATGTAAATAAACACTCAAATGTTGATAAAGTTGTATAATATGGAATTATTAAACAAAATTAAATGATTATATGCTATAATAAAGCTGCAATAAGGTTCAACATCCTAATCTTATTGTGTATATTTAACCTATGTATGTCGTTTGTATAAAAAATAAGAAGTCTCTCAAAAAGAGGCTTCTTATTTTTTTGATAGAGGGGGAATACGGATGATGGATTATTATCAAATTTTTTTATTTACGATGGCATGTATTGCCTTGTTTTTTTATATACTACATGCTGGGAAACCAACAAAAAGAAATAAATGGAAATTTATTGGTGTAATATTTTTATTTTTCCTTTTAAATTATTTATTTCTTAAATTCCTATAGGTAAATGTAAGAGGAAATATGTTTGTTGCTCTAAAATTACAGTAAGAAGAACTTTTAAGACAAAAGAGAGCTACAGGAAAAAGTCCAATAACTGTCATAATTTTTGTGCGAGTTTAATAAATTGATATGCGATAATTTAACTATAGGGTTATTTGAATGTGATAAAGGTAAATGAATAATTGAGTATGAAATTATAAGGTTTTGTATTCAATTGTTAATTTTAGTTATACGTGTTTAGCCTTCACTTACATTCATGCTCTTAATATAGTAAGAAATTCAATAGGAGGGGACTAGTAGTATGAATAAAAAAATTTTAGGGCAGTTTAGAAAAATGGCTACAAATAAAAAAGGATTAAGTGCTGCTGCAGTAGCAGTGGGAATTATGAGTACAACTCTTATTCCTCAAAATGCCTATGCACATGGGTTTGTTGAAAAGCCAGGTAGCCGTGCAGCTTTATGCAGTCAAAATTATGGGGCGCTAAATTCAAATTGTGGAAATATAATGTATGAACCACAAAGTTTAGAAGCTCCTAAAGGATTCCCACAGGGTGGACCAGCAGACGGGAAAATTGCTTCAGCAGGAGGCCTGTTTGGTGGGATTCTTGATCAACAAACAGCTGATCGATGGTTTAAGAATACGATTAAAGGCGGAGAAAACACCTTTACTTGGAAATACACAGCTCCTCATTCAACAAGTCAATGGCACTATTACATCACGAAAAAGGGATGGAATCCAAATAAACCTTTAACAAGAGCAGATTTTGAGCCAATTGGTACTGTAAAACACGATGGTTCTAAAGCATCTAATAATTTATCACATAAAATCAATGTACCAACTGATCGCAGTGGGTACCATGTTATTTTAGCTGTTTGGGATGTAGCTGATACTGTAAACGCTTTCTATAATGTAATCGATGTGAATCTAATAAATGATGAAAAACCAGATACAGAAGCACCAGCTCAGCCATCTGGACTACAAGTAGTAAAAACTACCTCAAATAGTGTAGAACTTAATTGGAAACCCGCAACAGACAATGTAGGAGTGAAAGAATATCAAGTGCTACGTAATGGAGAACTAATTAATACTGTAGTCGGTACAAGTGTAATTGATAAAAAATTAAACCCAAACACAGAATATACGTATACAGTAAGAGCAGTAGATGCTGCAGGAAATATATCTGAGAAAAGTGAAGCATTAGTTATTAAAACAACAGAGGAAAAACCAGATACAGAAGCACCAACTCAACCTAAAGGATTACACAGTATGGGAACTACTACGAGTAGTATTGATTTAATGTGGAGTCCATCGGAGGATAATGTAGATGTGAGCCATTATATTGTATACAGAGAAGTTGGAGGGGCCATGAAAGAAATAGGTACTGCTAATACAACTTCATTTATGGACAAAGATTTGCAAGCGAATACAGTATATAAGTATGTAGTATCTGCTGTCGATACATCTGGTAATGAATCAATGAAAAGTGATGCCATCACAGTTACAACAAAAGGACAAGAAAACTCTTATGAACAATGGAATGCGCGTAAAGCGATAGGTGCGTGGATTGAAATGTGACGGATATAGAGACAGGTGAAAAAACAAAAAGTCGCACCTTATATAGGTGTGTGTGGATTGAAATCTTAAAGAATACTATGAAATTGAAAGAAGTACTGTCGCACCTTATATAGGTGCGTGAATTGAGATCGCTAGTGCTAAACGTCTAAAGGAATTGTATGGGAGTCACACCTTTAGTAGGTGTTTGGATTGAAATTGATAAGACACTTGATAGTATTTTATTAAGCCTTAACGCATTACCCATATACTATTTGACTAACGTCCTTCATAATCTTGAGGGAAAAGGATTCTTTTGGTAATGCGTTAACTTTAATTAAAACCTTCTTGAAATGTATAACAATATTATATAATATATAGGTATATTGTTAGTTTATTTGATTCCGTTTATTCCCACACCTTATGTGTTGTGGTTGAGTTGTAGAAGCAAGTTGCGTCTTGTTTCAATTGTGAAAGGGCTTCTTTGAGCCGATTAGTGTATATATAGCTTATTTTGCTATACACATTTTTAATCGACTTGAAGAAGCCCTTTTTGTGTTGTTTTCAGGTTTGCAGGCGGGGTTATTTTTGATTTATAAAATAACAAATTAAAAAGTAGAGGAGATAAAAAATGAAAAACGATTGTAGACACTTAAGACTAATACCAACAGTAGAGGAACATAAAAAACGAATGGAAAAAAACCGGAAGTCATATGCTGCATCAGCAATGTTAATCGAATCCAGATCGAGAATTAATCAATTGCGAGGTTGTTTAGAGGCAGAAATCATATTACCTGATGGTAAAATGCAATATTTTAAACCAAACGCCATTCATGAAAAGGAAGCCATTCAAGAAATTGCATTATTTATTGAAGGCGTACAGGAAGCAAAAGGAGGCTATGTTATCTTATGGCGCTTTGTCGGGCAACAAAGTTTTTTCCAGGGTACAAAGGTCGTAGCTGAACCGAAGTTTCGTAAAATTATGCGTAAGCTGAAAGATTATTTTTTTGACTACGAGGAAGTTGTTTATGAGACTGAAAAATAAGGAAGATAGAGGGATAGATATGAAAAAAGATAACATTTGGACAGTATTAGATGATCCAAAAGAGCAGGAAACAAGAGGGCCATCTCAAGAACCGGATGATATATTCGCTGGTGTGGATGAACTACCGGAGATTACAGATGAAGAACTACCATTCTAATTATGTCGAGGTAGTGTATAGAGGGTAAAAGGAAGAACTAAGTAATGTATATACTTGGATCTTCCTTTTTTTATTATAAAAAAAGAACTTGGAGGAAAATATAATGAGAATCGGAAATGATTTAGCGGCTGGATTTTATCCAACACCACTAACAGAAGGGAAACATTTAGTACAATTATTACAAATGGAATCACAGCGAGCTTATGCTTGCTTTGACCCGTGTTGTGGAGAAGGTACAATTTTACGAAGTTTTGCAGATGAGGTGAAACAAGTTGGTATACAACTTGATACATATGGTGTGGAATTAGATGCAACTCGATATTACAAAGCAAAAGAGCAATTAGATGTAGTGGTACGCTCGAGCTTTGAAAGCATGATGATTAGTCATGACTATTTTCCACTAATCTTTTTAAATCCACCTTATAATACGGAGCTTCGTATAGATAATGAAAAATCAGAGGAAATGGAGTTCAACTTCCTAAAACGTGCTCACCATTATTTAGCAGAAGGTGGGATTATGGTATATGTAATTCTATATGACAGATTTGCTAGAGACGATATCAGTTATTTCTTGGCTAAGAATTATGAGGAAATAGGCTTAATGCGTTTTGGTGATGAAAATAAGGAGTTCGATGCATTTAAACAGTGTGTCTTCATCGGTCGTAAGCGTGAAGCTATGAAAAATGATACATACTTTAACGATCGGTTCGCTAATTTTTGTGAAAATATGTCAGACCTTATTTTCGTCAAAAAAAATGTGAATACATTAGCAGAAATGGTGAATCGTAAAAGTTGGATTATACCTGAATTGCATCATCAGAAAAAAATCATTTTTACATCAAGAGTGGATTATAAAAGTGCTTATGAAGGAGTAGGGAAATCGGAAGGTATCTCGTCGCTCAAAAAGCGTTTAAATAGAGGGAATGGTTACTCACTACAAGGCGAGAAAACAGCTGCAGAGAGAGCAAAGATGCCAATTGCTTCTGGACAATTAGGACTATTGCTGATAACAGGTGTGGCAGATGGTTTGCTTGGTGAAGGTGATACACTCCATGCAGTTCGTGGATCTGAAAATGTGTATTATGAACATTCATTTGAGCAATTAGAAAAAACAACAAAAGAAGTTGTTTTACAAAAACGTCGCGCTAAATTTATCATTGCAACGCCAAAAGGTGAAGTCAAAGAACTTGTCTAGGAAAGGAAGAAGGCTATGTATGTACTATTAGGAATAGGAGCATTATTTATCGTATGGGAATTTAGTAATCGTATGTTTCGTATTGCTATTGTACTTACAGTCATTTGTTTATGTGCTTCTCAATTAGGTGCAGGTGATATGTTACATGCGGCTGAACAGTCATTACCAGAGTGGAAACAGTTTATAGATTTTCAGCCAATAAATTGAATGAGTAGGACATGAAACGTATCGAATAAGATGCGTTTTTTATTTTAGGAGGGAAACTTATGTTACAAGAAATGATTCAACAAGATACATTTGATCAGGGACAAACACCAGCGATGTTGCAATTGGAGACGGGAACTGCTTCCCATTCAGCCTTCTGCTTTGCTATGGCAATAAATCATCATCGTGAAATACAATTTGCAGTACTAGGGGCGAATGATAGTACATTAAAGTCATTTAGGGCTGCCATATCGATGGGAACTAGCCGTTTGTATTTTGGAGAAGGAAAAAGGGAAGAATCACATTACACATTAGATAAAAAAGTGAATGTGATCTCAAAAGGACAATTTGAATTTATTAATACGCAAACTATCAATAAAAAGAAAGCAATTATTGCGTTTTCTAAACAATTAGAGACGAAATACATTGTTGCAATTGACGAAGCACCAGAAATGCAAGTGAGAGACTTCTTAATGGCTCCTCCGTACGGCTTGCCAATTTTAGAAGAATGGGCGAAGCCAATTTATGAGGAGATGCTAACAAGAAATCTATTACAGCCATTAAAGGTATATTTTGATAAGAATGAATTTTCTTCTCTATCTATTGCACAAGTCGTACTAAAAGAAAAGGATTGTAAAGAGTTTTTATCAGAAATGATTCGCTCTGGAAAATGTCAATTTCCACAAGAGGGTACAGGTGAAAAAATTAATAAAATACAAGATTTAAATGAATATCTATTGGAATATTCACCTGTCATGCTTGATAAGGTAACAAAATTAGATGAGCCATTGCATCAACCAATGAAAGATCAGGCATTATCTCATTTTGATACATACAAAAGACCATTATTCCCTGTACAGGCACATGTAGCAACAGGTGCAGCAAAAGCATTACAAGTACAAAAAGGAATCATTATACAGGGGGAAATGTCGTCCGGCAAAAGTGCAATTATGACAGCGACAGTAGATGGATATTTCCATTTAACCGGGAAAAAAGGGTATCGTACCTGCGTATTTGTTCCACCTACTCTTACTGAGAAGTGGGCAAAAGAAGAAATACGACACTTAATACCAGAAGCAGAAGTACATCTGATTAAACGTACAGAGGATTTAATTGGCATTCATCAATCATGGATTCAATCTGGAAGACCAAAACCAGAAAAACCAACCTACTTTGTCATTAGTTTTACTACGATGCGAGGGGATTCTATTAAACACATGCCATTACGCTATAAGAAAATTGCACTTTCCAAGAAATCGGAGGAAGAGGTGCAAAGATATTATAAGAATGGATACTACTGTCCAGATTGTGGTGCTAGGTTACGTAAAAAAGTGTCTTCTATTATGGTTCAACAAGCTAATGGCGAACAAAAGGAAGTCTGTCAGTATAAAGAATTTACAGGAAGTGACTTAGATTCTAAAACCAATAAAAATAGTGTATGTGCCGATTGTAATTCAAATATTTGGAGCCCGAAGGTAAAAACAAAATATGCAAGTTTTAAAGAGTGGACAAAATATGAGAATAAATTAGTACAGGCAATTAAAGAGGGAAATAAAACTTTACAAAAACAACTAGAGTTAGAAAATCGCAACAAACCTTATAGTGCAAAACACTCAGGAAGAGCATATAGAAAAGTAGCTACAGTTGAGTATATTCGTAGGAAAATGAAGCATTTCTTCGATGCTCTTATCGCTGACGAAATACATGAACTGAAAAGCGAAACTGCACAAGGAACTGCTCTAGGGAGTTTAGTTAAAGTTTGTAAGAAATTCGTAGGTGGAACAGGAACTCTATTTGGAGGGAAGGCAAGCGATGTATTTTATACGTTATGGCGTTTATATCCTTCCAAGATGGTTAAAAGTGGGTTTGAATATAGCTCTTTAATGGATTGGAATGAAACCTACGGAAATATTGAGAGAACGTACTACCATGATGGTGAAGTTGTATCTAATGTAGCTTCACGTGGTGCGCAAGGAATGCTGGATAAGACAAAAGTTGTTCCTGGTATTTCACCTTATGTGTTTACTCAATTTTTAATGGATACAACAATAAATATACGCTTAAAAGATGTATGGCCAAATCCAGTCGAATTAATCAATGTACCTACGATTCTTGTTGATATGTCAGATGAGCAAAAACAAGCATATGAGCATATGAAAGAGTCGTTTGAAAAAGCAATTGAAGCAGCGAAAGGTACACCTGATGTCGGCAAATTATGGCTTTCTTACATCCGTACAGGCAATGCATACCCAGATAACATGAATCATTATCCTGACTATTACTTAGATGGTAATGAAAAAGATGTTGTTTGGTCCAATGGAGAATTTAGATTCGATGAGGATTGTATACAGCCTAAAGAAAAGAAGTTGCAAGAGATATTGTGTACTGAAATTTCTGAGAGCCGACCTACTATCATTTATGTATCAGATACAGGATCTACAGTGAAGGAACGAGACATTCAGCCTCGTTTACAGAAAGTTGCAGAGCAAGTACCTGGTGCGAAAGTAGCAATTTTACGTACCAATACAGTTACTCCGCCAAAACGTAGCGAATGGTTAAAAGAACAAGTAAATAGTGGTGTGAATGTTATCATCTGTTCACAAGAATTGGTAAAGGTAGGATTGGACTGTGCGACAAGAAGTTGCTAACAGATAGTGCTTCATAAGAAGTCATCTTAGTCGTTAGAGATGTTCCCGCCCAAAACTGCTTTTCGAGTAATCGAATTGTTGGGTTGCATGAGGGTTAAATGCTTAATGGAGGACTTTACACAGAAGCTCAACAGAGCTAGGGAAAGATTGAGAAGGTATAAGCGAAGCTGAACCTTTGTAGACTCCGTCACCGACAGCAGACGTACTGTGGTAGAAAAAGTCTGTAGAAGCGGATAGGAAAAGTTCTACGGTCGAGGGACTGTGCGACGACCCATAGATCCGCCGGAGGAAAGAAGGATGCCTAACCCAATCGTATCTATCGTTAGTGAAACTTGGTAAGCCCTATGTATTCCTCTCATTCGAGGTAGGAGAATCGTAAGAGACTTACAACATACAGAGGGTAAAGGATTGTGGAAAAAGCGAATGCCAACAGAACGAAAGTTCAGACGAAAGCTCATTTGTATAAGTCGTTGGATAGGGCAATACCCGAACTGAAAGGTTGCTGACTTCCACATGGTCTTCAACACGAAAGAAAGCGAAAAGAATAATCCTATAGAGAGGGAGATATGTTATGAAAACTAACGAGAGTGTTAAGTCGGCTGTTTCCCCACTAGTGGAGAATTGGCACTCAATTAATTGGGTGAAAATTCAACGCTATGTTAGGAAACTTCAACAACGAATCTATCGTGCCGAACAGTTAAACCAAACAAGGAAAGTAAGAAAACTTCAAAGATTACTTTTAAGAAGCAAGGCTAATCTACTTCTAAGTATTAGACGAGTCACTCAAGAGAATAAAGGTAAAAAGACAGCAGGTATAGACAGTTATATCTCTAACACGCCTCAAGAAAGAGTTGATTTATTCAACAAATTAAGCAGATATAGTGTTAGAAATATCAAGGTTAAACCAGCTAGAAGAACCTATATTCCTAAGAAGAACGGTAAACTTCGTCCACTAGGTATTCCAGTTATAGTTGACAGAGTATATCAAAATGTATTCAAAAACGCATTAGAGCCACAATGGGAAGCAAAATTTGAAATGACCTCTTATGGATTCAGACCTAAACGCAGTACGCATGATGCAATGAGTGATTTATTCACTAAATTAAGCAAAGGTAGTGCTAAGGGATGGATTTTTGAGGGGGATTTTGAAGGTTGCTTTGACAATTTGAATCATGATTACATTATGGGTTGTATTAATAACTTCCCTAATAAATCAATAATTCGAGACTGGCTCGAAAGTGGATATGTAGACAATGATGTATTCAATGAGACAACAAAAGGAACGCCACAAGGTGGAATTATCTCACCATTGTTAGCAAACGTGGCACTACATGGAATGGAGAAAGAAATCGGTGTTAGATACATCCATACAACACGACAAGGAGATACATTGTACTCAAATTCAGTCGGTGTTGTTAGATACGCTGATGACTTTGTAATTGTCTGTCCTACAGAAGAAGAAGCATATGGCATGTACGATAAGTTAGAACCATACCTGAACAAACGTGGATTAAATCTTGCGAAAGACAAAACAAGAGTAGTACACATTAGTAAAGGGTTTGACTTCTTAGGATTTAATTTCAGACAATATCCAACAAAAGACGGAATGCGCTTGTTCATTAAGCCTTCCAAAGATAGTGTCAAACGAGCTAAACAAAAGATTAAAGAAATATTCGAATGGGGTAAAGGTAGAGAAACGTCGGTCCTAATTGATAGATTAAATCGTGTCGTTAGAGGAATAACGAACTATTGGTCTCCTACGGTTGCCAAGAAGATCTTCAGAGATATAGATAGTTATATTCTGAAAAGAACGCTAATTTACTTGAAACATAGACATCATCGTAAATCAATTAAATGGATTAGAAAGATATATTTCAAACCCGACCATACTGGTGTGAGCAAGGACAAATGGATTCTTACGTGTCCACATGATAATACAAAACAACTCATGAAAATGAGTTGGGTAAAAATCGAAAGACATATTAAAATCAAACAATATAACAGTCCATTTGACGCTTCACTAAAAGAGTATTTCGAGCGACGAGATAAAAAAGAGTTCGATAAGGAGAACACTTTAGCGAAACAAAAACTTGCTAAAAAGTCTAAATACAAATGTAGGGTCTGCCATGAATCGCTTGTTGGAGACGAACCATTAGAAGCAAATCATATAATACCGAAAATTATAGGTGGTCGTGACACTTATGAGAACCTTGAGTTACTTCATAAGTCTTGTCATAAAACACATCATGCATTATTAGAGAGATATGGTAACGGTAAGCAATTACCAAAAGTTCAGTCTTACCTTAAAAGAAATAATGTGGATGTAAACAGTAAACAAGCGGTCAAATATATGATGGATGCATTTAAGAAGTTTGCATACTAATTGTCTTCGGATGAAAGAGGGCTTGAGCCGGATGTGCTGAAAGGTACAAGTCCGGTTCTTAGGGGGGAAAGAGATGGTAACATCTTTGACCTACCCGACTGCTGGCAACGCCAACATTGATTTTCGTGCGAAACGTTCATCATTGAAAAGATGATGCACTATCAATCAGAAGTTTCTATGTGAATAGCAACACAGAAAGATAGGAGAACTTTTATTCCGAGAAGTGGAATGACGGAGTAACGCCCCGAAACGCTTCCCCTAAAGCTACGACGTGCATTGAAAGATGTGTTTATTTCTTTGTACGAGGCTCGTTAAGGTCGGCAGAAGTTTGCCGTAAATTCATTTTTATAAATGAAATGCGAAAAGGCGCTGGAGGCAGTGTCCGTAGATGATATGCCGGGGGTCATAAAAAACTAGATATGGCGAGAATGTGTGGAAACACTGACGAACTTGCGAATGTACGGCTCCTGAAGTGACCATATAGAAACTGTATGGCACGCAACAAAAGCGTGGTATCTGTGGTTTAGTACGATTGAAGATTAGGAAAAACCATATGTAGTTATAGGCTACATCAAGGATACGGGGTTAAAGCAAGCGCCTAAGTCTAGGTCTGATAGGAATAAAGGAACGTTGGAAGCTATGGATGTGGAGGGAACACACCCGTTGAAGCAGTACAAGGGAATTCATAACCTTGTTTAATCATAGTGAAAGTAGTGGCACGACCGTTGAAGTCCTTGTAATGAGGATGGAGGAACAGCCACAAGTCGTACCTAATAGAATTGAAACCTCACACTTCATGGATTCTCGTAAGACTTAAAAGGTCACAGATCCAGAAAGGAGTGTGATAAACCATGAGATTCAATTTGGAGAACAAAGCAAGAAAAAATGCTAATCTTCGCCACGCAGAGTATTACGATATGCAAAGCGAATTTGATGCACTATACCAAGATAGCAAGGATGGTAAGAGCTTCAAGAATTTAATGAAACTCATAACATCTGACAATAACATCATACTCGCCTATCGGAATATCAAAAGAAACACTGGTAGCCCGACACCTGGAACTGATGGAATCACTATCAAGGATATAGAGAAAATCGAGACTAATGAGTTTCTTATAATGGTTAAAAAACGGTTTAATTTCTACAAACCAAGAAAGGTAAGAAGAGTAGATATTCCTAAAAGTAACGGTAAAACAAGACCTCTTGGCATACCGTCAATATGGGATAGAATCGCTCAACAGTGTATCTTGCAGGTAATGGAGCCAATTTGTGAAGCTAAATTCAATAGACACAGCTACGGTTTCCGACCATTCCGTTCAACCGAACAAGCCTTTGCCGATGTTTCACATCGAGTCAATAGTAGCAACATGCAATATGTCGTTGATATTGATATAGAAGGATTTTTCGATAACGTGAGCCATACAAAGCTAATGCGTCAAATATGGTCACTAGGAATACAAGATAAACAACTATTGGTCATAATCAGACGGATGTTAAAAGCACCAATCGTCATGCCCGATGGTAAGATCACTTACCCAACAAAAGGTACTCCGCAAGGTGGGGTTCTTTCACCCCTACTAGCAAACATCAATCTAAATGAATTTGATTGGTGGATTGCCAACCAATGGGAGGAAAGAAATCTAAAAGAAATTACACCGCAATATCGCAAAGATGGTAGAAGAAATCGTAAAAATGAAAATGTGAAGCTAAGGAAATCGACCAACCTTAAAGAAATTTACCTTGTAAGATATGCAGACGACTTTAAGATTTTCT
This sequence comes from Bacillus cereus group sp. BcHK124, assembly GCF_027712065.1. Taxonomy (NCBI): domain Bacteria; kingdom Bacillati; phylum Bacillota; class Bacilli; order Caryophanales; family Bacillaceae; genus Bacillus; species Bacillus cereus group sp. BcHK124. Next base: position 84,087 of record NZ_JAQFPJ010000013.1, on the reverse strand, counting down.
GTCAAACCAGAAAGGAAGCGGTCAAAACATATCATGCAGCTAAATTATGGTTGGAAGAAAGGTTGAAACTAACCATTTCCAGTGAGAAATCAAGAATAACTAACCTCAAAAGAGAACCCAGTGAATTCTTAGGTTTCACATTCCGAATGGCGCAAAAGGGAAAAAGAGCATCAGGCGAAACAAAATTCGTCATACGCTCCAATGTCTCACCAAAAGCCATAAAACGAATTCATAACCAATTACGCGACCAAATTAAGAAAATTCAAAAGGCAAATAGAGGATACAAAGCCCTAGCAGAAATGAACAAATACAACAGCATGGTAAACGGTATTCACAACTACTACCGTTTAGCTTCTCATGTATCAAGAGATTTCGGCACACTAGGGGGTCACATCCTAATAACCTTATATAACAGGTTAAATGGACTTAGTAAGATAGGGAAATATGAAGGGAAGCATAAAGGCATTCTCGCATATATGGAATCATCCGGTGTGAGATACTACCGCAAATATCCCATCTTGCCCATTTCTTATGTTCAACACAAAAGTCCAATGAATGCCAAAGTTTCGATCAACAAGTATACAAAAGAAGGTAGATTAGGAATTCACAAAAATCAGTCAATCATTCCTGAATGGAAATTGAAGTGGCTGCGAGAAAATCCTGTAGTAAACAATAGGGTATCCATTGAATTTGCAGATAATAGAATATCCAAATTCATAGCTCAGGGTGGAAAATGCGCTATTACTGGAATCGAATTAGACCTTGAAACCATGCAATGTCATCACGTCAACCCTTACCATAAAACGAAGGATGACTCGTATAAAAACCTTGTAATTGTAAGTTACGAAGTCCACGCACTAATTCATGCAACCAACCTTGAAGTTATTAAGAAATATCTAAAGGCTCTGAAATTAAATGACGAGCAACTGGACAAGCTTAATAAATTGAGGAAAAAAGCAGGAAATGACAAAATTTAAAACCTAATCACCTAAGATGTTAGGAAAAGCAAACTATCCAAATTAAATTGTTGTGAGGGAAACAGATATTTTATTAGATACGAGGGAGCGCCGTATGTGTTGAAAGGCGCAAGTACGGTGTGGATCGGGGGAAAAGGTGGAGATTACCTCAAAGCCTTACCTATCGATATTATCAATTATCATTTAGCTTATTTACGTTAAATCAGGCTGCAAGAAGACATTGGCGTATTGGTCAAACAAAGCAGTGCAGAACTTTCTATCTTGGTTACCGAGAAACGTTCCAAGAACAACTGGCGCAATTAATTGCCCAAAAGAACAAAGCTGCTGAAGCAATGAACGGTGATGCAACAAGCGACGGACTGAATGCAATGCTTGGTGATACTGGTGATCTACAGACTCTATTAATTCAAAACATTAAGAGAGGGAATCAATTAAAAGGTTCAACAGAGGAATGGACAAAAGCAGCATCTGATGAATCTAAACGCGTCCTTGAAAACTTTGGCAATGTAATAAAGACTGTATTTGAACCAATTGAAATTCAATTTATGAATTGGGTGGAAAAATTGCCAAAAACAATGAACGTAGCATTTATGAAAGAGGCTAAATTTGTACAAAAAGCTGTTGAATGTATTAAAAAAGAGCAAGTACCTGGTGTTCGAATGAAGCAGAATGTACTTGAAATAGATGGAGAAATAGAAGATGTGATTCGAACTTTAACAACACTGAATACAGATAAGCGTATGCTTGTACAAAAACAAGACATTACACTGTGGGATGAATTGATTGTGGAAGTAGATACTTCTCAAAAGAAAGGGAAAGGGAAACAAAAAAATAAAGTAATTGAAGGACAATTTGAGTTTGATTTATTTGGTTAAATGAGAGGGGAAAATCATGTTTAAGATGCTTCTTATCGCATTAATTTGCTATATATGTTTTGTAGTTTACAAAACAAAAAGAAATATGTTGATAGAAGAGAAAAGTAAAGAAAAAGGACCAGAACCGGTGGAACGACCTGTTTATTGGTGTCCAAGAGAAAATAGGCCTATTGGCAGGGAACAAGAACGTGTTACTGTTCCAACGAGAGAAATTACCTTAGAAAAGGATGTAGCAAATATATATGATTTAGTTGCTGCATCGATTCAAATGAATGTAGGTGAAGAAGAAAAAACGTTAGAACAGAACAAGGACGTTGCAAAGGAAGTGGAGTATGTTGAAGATTTTCACCATACTCCTGCTTCTGAAGCAGTATATAATATCCCTTTTCCTAGCGATGAGGATATACCAGAGGAATTACTAGAATATGAGGAGACATTTCTGGAACTAGAACAGTTGCCGATCCCACAAGAAACAGAGCATATCGTCACTTTTCAACAAGGAATTTCAGGGGTAGATGATATGGATTTTGTAAAATGGATCGCAAAAGTAATAGGGCGAGAACAAGGACTGACACGTGTACTTAATATGTCTAATAACAAGCGTTATTGGATTCATACAGAGGGAGAAATATTACCAGAAAATCAACTGTTGTATATAGAATTACAAATTGATTCATTGTATTCCTATACACTAGTTAGATGGAGTGAAAGATAACTAGGAAATAGCTGAATGTATTTCCTAGTTGTATTTTCTTGGTTAAATAGCATGAAATACAGCATTTTCTCACTCATTTGTACAAGGATAAAATATTTTTTTATTTTTGTACAAATGAGTGGGACAGAATGATTCACCATATAAGGATATTCGACTATAATGAGACATTGTACGTCATTGTAATATTAAAATGTTTTGAGATTAAGGTGATTAACAGTCTTAAAACAGGAGAATTGAGAACTCTTCGTAATATTACAATGCTTTAAATAGATAGCATCAAATCATGAGAAGTGTATGAAGAATTATTTTATCAAAGTAAATAGGAGTGATAATATATGGCAATCGATCATATAAGCAACAACGTAGTAGAAAAATTAGAACAAACGGTGCGCTATGAAAAGAAACAAATCCAGGTATTACGTGTAAGTAAAAGTAGTTCAAATGTACATGCTTACATGATTTTTCCGGAATTCTCAGAGGTTAAAATTTCAAATACCGAACTGGATGAATATATAGAAAACCTGTCAACAAGCGTGAAGTATGTCATTGATCGCAAGTTGAGTCAACAAGAAATTGAAAAACAAAATCATTCTTTCATCATGACGTGTGAAGTCGAGGAAGATGGTGTGATAGATGATGAAACAATTCATTTTAATACGACGTATGTCAAACCACCAACAATTGCAAATAAAGTATTTAAGTTAGTGTGTGGATTAGGCAATCGATTAGATAGCTTAAAAGAATTACATATTACAGTATTAAATAATAATATTAATCGAATTGAAATTGAGTTTTACAATGAAAATGAAACATATGTGGCAGTAGAAAAAGAAGAAATTGCAAATGCAATTATGGGGGCATATACAAAAGCAAATATCTATTATGCAGCAGATCTTTATTATGCAGCAGTAGGAAATGAAATCAAATTAAAGAGCATCAAACCAAAATTAGCGGGTGATGTGTGATGAAACGAGATAAAGGAATGATAGGAGTCTTATGCACGCTTATTTTAATGATTTTATTACTTGTACCCTTACAAGCAGCTCAAGCTTCTGTAAAAGTAGATTTTAATGAATTAAAAGGAAATGATGTTTCGTCATCATTTAAAAATGGACTAAATAATCGAACGAAAACAACAGAGAAAGATGATTCCTTTGGATCATCAATCATACAAAAGATTGAAGGATTGTATGCACCGGCTTTTAAAGTAGGAGTCAATATCTTTTCTATTTCATTCGTATTGGGTGTTATTGTCATGGTTATGGCATTAATTACAAAGAATGGTCAATGGATGAAGTGGGCAACTGGAAGTATGATTTTCTCATTTATCAGCATGATGTCGATGAGACTAAGTGTATACTTCTTGTTTAGTTCCGATGTATTTTCATTTATGAACATCTTTACGGATTTTTTAGACCTGTTTAAAGCAACAGCACTTATTTTCACACCATTTATGTTAATCGCAGGTATTCGTTTAAGAAGAATTCATGAGAGTACGAAACAGCCGGAATATTACCGTTGGGCAAATCGTGTCATAACGGGATCTTGTTTGCTGTGTATGTTAGCCGTACTCGCTCCATGGCTATTTGCTAATATGTAAAGAACCATATGTAAAGATAGAAAAGGTACTGAATCTGCATTCAGTACCTTTTATCTACCCATTAGGTTGTTTCTTTCATATTCTTCAAAGACTTCTTCTGAAATTGGCGATAGTATGCCGCTCAAATACACAGCGGTATATAAAAAGTATTGCTCATCCCTTGTTTTAATTGTATGAGTACCGTGTTCCTCATTGTTTGGAATAATTCGTTCAATTTTGAGTTGTTTTTTATCACAAATGATCTCTTTTACTCTATATAAATTATGTATCGGTAAACGATCAATATACAAACAAAGGTACTCTAGTAGAAATAGAATAACAGTCATTTGTAGAATGAAAGCAATCTTTAATAGAGTTGGTATGGATGCAAATAATACTAGAAATATAGAGACCAAGAAAATATTTAACTTTGAAAACCACTTTTCGTGTTGATTTAAAGAAATAATACTTTTTTTATTCTGAAACACCTGGAACCTCGTTATAAGAAAAATAGTTGCAAAGATTCCTTCATAACTAAACCAGGTTTTCCACTCCGTATCAGTAAGTTCTAGCAATATATATATGATACCGGTAGATACGAGCAGTGGTACCAGCTGTACCAAACTAAATAGTATGGTATGTTCTAACATTCTTTTCTTGTAGATACGATTAGTAATTGAATCCAAGTTTCTTAACTCCTTCTGCAATTTTCATGATGACACCACCAATAAGAAGATGGTATTCGCCAATTCCTTTTTCATTTACGTACCAACACATATAGTGCCGGATACCTTCTTTTGCATCATGGTCATGTAAAGGAAAAGGAGATGCGTATTTTTTAGATGACATATTATTATCACCGAAAGGTACCTGTTCTGCAAGTACAAAACGTTTCTTTGAATCATTTATAATCCAACAACCATAGTTTACTGACCCATACCATATTGCGTCTTTATGGATTGGATCGATAGCAGGTTGTGCTGGATAGCTTTCATCTAGTATTTGTGCTTTTTCTTCACGAAGTCGTTGATGAATATGTGAATTCAATGGATCTTCCGTTCCGATTTCATAGGTTTCCTCAAAATTCCCACACTCATAAGGAATAAGGGGACTATTTGAATCAGCTGCTAATTGTAGACTGCAAGAATCTGATTTTGAAAGATAATATACGCAGTCTTTGCAGGTGAAGTAGTTTGAAAAAGCTGAATCTGTTTTTGGTTCTGGTTCTGTTACGGTATTATCTACTACAAGTTTTAACATATCTATCACAATCCTTTATAGGCTATTTCAAAATTTAATATAGACGTATCATATCATGCTTATTTTTAAATGTAAATATTTTCCATTTAAAAATACCCTAATTTATTTTGAAAGGAATGTTTGTTTTGAAAAGAAATCGAGAATATATTGCTTTGCGAAATTCTATATTAATAGGCTGGTTACTGACATGCATCGTAATAGGCTTATCTATCTATTTTTCTTCTGTTGTTTATTTATTAATCGGATGTTTCATTCTATCGTTAAAATACGGATTAATGGGTACCGTGAAAAATGTGGAAAAACGTTTGCCTACCTGGGCTAACTTTGGCGTCATTGAAAAACCAGTAAATAGAAGGGTGACCAGACCTTTTCAGTTTCGAGGTGGGCTCCTTGTTTCATTAGCATTAGGATTCGTAGAGATGGTGATAAAAGGCCTATGTATCTCATATTTTATTTTAGGATTAGAAACGCATGTATATCGTTTAATGCGCAGAAACGCAAGGGTGTAAAAAAGGGGGGGCTATTATGAAAGTATTAATATTTGAATTAGTTCTCATTGCGATTCTGATTCCGTTGAATATTGTTGTAAAAAAACATGTCCCAAAATGGAAAGGGAAAGCGGGAGAAAAATTAGTAAAACGTATATTAAGTAAATTGGATCCAAAAAGTTACTATGTGTTACATGATGTTACGGTTCATACGGAGTATGGTGATACAACGCAAATTGATCATATTGTTATCGCGGAAACCGGTGTATTTGTTATAGAGACGAAGAACTACGAGGGATGGATCTATGGAAATGAGAAATCTGCAAGGTGGACACAGGGTATTTTTAGAAAAAAATCCTCTTTTCAAAATCCATTTCGACAAAACTATAAACATATAAAAGCAATTGAATGGTTAATAGAACAACAGCTGCCGTGTATCTCTATTGTAGCGTTCCATCCAAAATGCAGTCTAAAAAGAGTAAATGTTCAATCTAAAGATAAACATGTCCTGTATTATAACGATCTACAAAAATGTATTGAATCATATACTGAAACGCAACTAACAAATGATGAGGTCCAGCACATCTACCAAACAATATTGCGAGCGGACATTATGGATAAGGATATCGAAAAGAAACATGTGAAGTATTTACACAATAAGTTTGCAAAACAATAAGAAATGGAGAAAGGAATAATGTTATATGTAATAGGGTTCATTGTAATCTCTGTAGTATCTATTCGTCTTAACATGAAGTATTACAAATTAAAAGGGGATCCAAAAGATTTGGTGAGAAAGAAAAATAAGTGAATTTATTATTATATTATATATAGTGGTGAAAAAGTAAAGGCATCAGTAGAGATGCCTTTTTTGTTTATTATAATTTTTAATGAATCGACTATGTTAATGTAATAATCAATATAATGGCCTAGTGAAGTAGTTGATTAAAGTTGTAAAATTAATCAACTTAATGAAAAAGGATAAAGTGTTTTACCAAACAAGTCTGTTCGAAAAAAGAAGATAGTTATTCATAAATTGTTTGTCTTAGTTTTATAAGATGGAAATGTGAAAAATTGGCTATTCTATGTTCCTAATAACCACTTTTACAACGGAACTATTTATTCTATTACAAATAGTTACTGTAAAAGATGATAAATAAATTCCAAATACTATGAAAAATAATTGGTATAGAAAGTGACCTAGTAAAGCGATATAAAGATGTAGCTAAAATTCCAAGCAGAAAAGCAATGAATGCATCGGTAAATGTTATTGGAAGGTGTAAAATTGAAAAAAGTGCAGCAGATAGACACATACTAATGAAAAGATTGAATTTTTCAAGTAATTTATTAAAGATAATCCCTCTAAATATAGCTTCTTCAGCTATTGCGGTTAATAGAGTCATTCCTATAATGAATAAAGTTTTTTGTGCCCATGTAGCTTCAAAATAATAAGCCGTGGGACTAGTAAGCAGTTTCCAGGTACTAAGAAGGGGGATATTTAATAGCCAGGCGGAAATTATAAATTGTAGTATAATCGCTGTGAAAAATAAAATATAGTTTTTCCACTTTAAAAGAGCAAATAAGTTCCACTCACCCTTTAAATAATGATAGGATGCACTATATAAAAATAAGAATGTTACTATAATAGAATACAAAGAAATTTCAAAGTTAAACCATGTTATAATATTTTCATTTCCTAGGTTTCTTACCAATGTAGTAGTAATCACTATAATAGATGAAGTAATCAGTATAAAAAACACTTGTAACCAAGTGATTTTTTTTTTAGAAGTCATATATGTCCTCTCCTTATTTGATTTTATTATAAAGAGTATTTTGAATTCAATGATTTAAAAATATTTTTTTAGAAGAACTTAATTTTAATTTAGCGTAATCAAAGTAATTATCCTTAATATGAGACTATTGAAATTTAATGTGAATTTTATTACTTAACGTGAAGTTTCATATTACTTTTTTTTTAATGCATTGTCAATATATTATTCTGAATATTAATATAAAACAAAAAAAATTTATTTTTCTGTTGATTTACCCCTAAAATTGGGCTATATTGGAAAATGCCTAGGCGTTATCATTATACAGGAAAGGAGTTGATATATGTGGAACAGAAAAAAATTCTAGATATTAAATTAACTGAGTCTGGAAAAATTAATTATGTAAAAAACCATGATCCCGGTTGTGCAGGAGCAGGATGTGGTGGTTCGACTTCTTGTTTGGGTCCTAAACCAGGAACAATTGGCAAAGACATATGGAAAAAATGTTCTGGATAACAATTAGAAAAAGGGAGGATTCCCTCCCTTTTTCTTTAAAATTCTCTTAGATTAATGAAACCGTGTACCTAAGCACTAATATAGGAGGGGAATAATGGATCATCTAATTCTTAATTATAAACCCATACTAGATAGCTATTGTTTTGTGAAAGAAGAGAGTGAAGAAATAGTTTTTTTTAATAGAGATACATATATAACCCTTAATGGAGATTCTGTTGAGGATATACTTGATTTAATTCCGTTACTATCTGGTGAATTAAGCACAGAACAATTAGCGAAGAAATTGGAATTACCTATCGAATATCTTTGCGAAATAATTAAAGTGCTAGATGAAAATAACATTATAAAGAATTATGATATGCTTGAAAAATATAAATTTATGGATAAAGATTTGCAAAGATATGAAAAGTTCATCTCAAATTTAACAGGTTCTGTATCCAGTGCTTTTGGAGATATAGAAGTTACTCATACAAAAAAAATAGTATTAATGGGAAATAGAGAATTACAGGAGAATTTAAAGAAAGCTTTTGGTACCAAATTTTCATTTTTAGAAATGAGTCAAATTCAAAATGCAAGTCTAATAATAGCAGTCGACTTTTTTGAAAATGAGGACTTATTTAGTGAAGCAAATGAATTATCTAAATCTTATGGAATCCCATTTTTAAGAGCTTTAGTACAAGAGCAATATTATAGTATTGGTCCAATATTTATATTTAGTGAAACTAGTTGTTATAATTGTTTTTTGAGTAGGAAAATTACGAATTGCGAAAATTCTTACCTAAGCTATAAATATCTGAAGAGATATAATAGTGAATGGAATGAAACTCATATTAGTTTAATTCCAGGGACAATAGAGATGTTTAGTTTTCAAATATTAAGTTTTATTATGAAATATTTCTCTAATTGTATGACTTGCGAAATAATTGGAAAAGAATTTACCTATAATGTATTTAGCTTAAATTCGAATTTAAACCCCGTATTAAAAGTTCCAGGATGTTCTAAATGTGGAACTTTTAATAAAAATATAATCAAAGATTTTGTATTAAATAGTTAGGAGTAAAAATTATGGGAATGCAGAATGCTTTAGAATATATTATAAATAAAAATACTGGAATTATACATCATGTAAAGAATAAGATGGATTTCAAACTGCCATTTCCAATGCACATTTATTTTGCATTTAGAAATGAATTAGTTGATGTTAGTGAGGGAGTAAAAATTCGTGGGGATTATAGCGGATTAGGATATAGTTATGACTGTCCTGAATCGGCATTAATATCAGCTGTGGGTGAGGCACTTGAGCGTTATTGTTCATGTTACCTAAATTCAGAGGTTTTAATAAAGGATTCATTTAACTCTTTAGTAAAAAAAAACGTTCATGCTTTGAATCCACTATCAATTACACAGCCGTTGAATGAACAATATCAAGAAACATATCATACTTGTAAAGAAATTGATGGTGAAACCATATTTTATTGGGTTGAAGCAATGGATGAAATCCATAATAAAAAAATACTAGTTCCTGCTAACACAATGTATTTTGATGTTGATAAAGAGTTCTTACTTCCGCATATAAGAGATTCAATTTCTACTGGTTTAGCAACAGGTTCTACAAGGTTACAAGCGATAGAAAACGCAGCATTAGAATGTATAGAAAGAGACGCAATTATGATTACATGGTTGAACCAATTGACAGTTCCATTAATAGATTCTAAGACGATTCCAGATGAAACTGTGCAGTATTATTTGAACGTTGCAAATGAAAAAGGTTTTGAAGTTTTCTTCTTTGAGATAACAACAGATATCAAAGTTCCTACATATTTTGTCTTAATAAGAAATCTCTATAATAATTACCCTTATATACAGGTAGGGGCAAAAGCACATTATGAACCTATTATAGCGTTAAAAGGAGCTCTAATGGAAACGTTAGCAAGTCTAAATTTATTAGCTGATCCTAACCTTGAAATGGCGGAATTTTCGGATATTAAAAACGTGAAAAATATAAGGAGTATCAAGGATCATATGCTTTATTATGCAGCAGGAAACGATAAAGAAGCTTTTGATTTCTTGATTTCGAATTCTGAAAAGCCATTTAATAATTATTCGAAAGTTAATAATTTTGAAGAACTAAAAGAAAATCTCGATAAGATGGAGTTAAATCTTTATTCATATGATTTAACTACAGAAGATATAAATTCTTTAGGTTTATATGTATATAGAGTGTTAATGCCAGAGTTGGCTTTTCTGGAAATAACTTTACCTATGTTAGGTTGCAATAGATTAATAGATGCCCCCAATAATATGGGATATGTTCCAGCGAAAACTTTTAATAAGAATCCACATCCATTCCCGTAAAGAATATATAAAAAGAGGAGGTAATTGTTGTGAATAAATTTGAAGATCATACAAAGCAGTATATATTATCCAGAATGTATGATTGCAATACTCGAGCAACCCCCATGAGCTCATTTGGGATTTCAAAGCATAAAGTATATGACTATTCCACAAAAATAAAAAAACAACATTATTGTATTAAAAGCATTCCTCTTTGTATAGATAAGACTATGATTAAGCAAGAATTTTATCAAGTTTTAAATAGTAGGCAATCTGTTGCAGAATTAGAAATCCGCACAAGAATTGGTTTTAAAACACTTTCAAACTTGCTTCATTTTTCATATGGATATGTTAATCAACAGCATAATGCTACCCCATCTGCAGGGGGGAAATATCCTATAAGTATTTATATAGCGATTTTTAACGTCGAAAATTTAGAACAAGGTATATATTATTATAATAAGGAAGAAAGTACCTTAGAAATGATTAGAAAAGGAAATTTTAGAGAAGTTATTAATAATCTATATGTTGATAATACACATATTCATTCCGCTTCTTTTATTATGTTTCATGTTGCAAATCTTGATCAAACAAGTAGTAAATATGAAGATAGGGGTTATAAATTAATACATTTAGATATGGGGCATCTTTCTCAAAATCTTTATTTATTAAGCAGTGCACAACACTTAGGTATTAGAGCAATTTTTGGAATATATGAAAATAAAGTAAATGATTTTTTAGAAATTGATGGAGAAAACGAATTTGTGTTACTTTCGCATGTTTTCGGAGGAATAAAATACCCTACCCCAATAATAATGGGGACTAAATATAGTGATTTATATTATGAAAATGAGGAAACAGGAAGTGAAGAATAAAGTGCTATGGAAGTTTCTCGTAAATCTGTATAAGAAGCAAAAATATAAACTTATCATATTGTTCTTATTTTCCTGCTTTCTTGCTTTAAATGAAATCGCTTTCCCACTTATTTTAAAATATATTATTGATAATGTTACAATTAGTAATTTGTATGGGTTTGCAATAAAATATGGCTGGATCTTTATTTCTATCATAATTGTTCAATTAATAATAAAATATTATGCTGTAATTTTAGATAATCAAGTTGTAATTGACAGTAATTTAGTATTAAGAAAGAAGATAAATGAAACATTAAAACGATCGGATTATTTTAGATTTATAAATCTTGAAAACAAAAATCTTACGCAGATTATTACATATGATGTTCCACAGTGTCAAGGAATTCTTAATTCTATAATATTTGACCTAATCGTGCAGTGTTTGGTATTTATAAGTACCTTCTTAATTTTAATGGCTCTTAACCTAAAATTAACTTTAATTATTTTGATGATTTTACCAATATATTATGGTGTGTTTTATCTATTTAATAGCAAACTTAATATAATCAATATGCAACTGATAGAACATCGAGATTATTTATCAAATGTAATAGAGAAAATTCAACTTAATTTTAAAAATTATAAAATATATGTAAGAAAAAATGGTTTTGATCAACAATATAACGATAGGGTCGTTAAAATTTCTCAAACTCAATCCAAGAATGCTAAATTAGTTGCAGTTATGAATATTACAATGACTATTCTATTTTGTCTATTAATTGGTTTAATTGCAATAATTGGGTTTTCAGAGGTGAAGAATAACACTTTAAGCATTGGGGCCTTGTCTGCATTTTTAGTTTATACTATGAATTTTTTCTCACCAATTCAAAGAATTATGTCATTGTTTATTGATTTTAAGATTAGTGTAATTTCTATAAAAAGAGTGCATGAATTACTATGTTTGGACTTGGAAGAAAAAAATCATGTTAAGTTAGAAAAAAATATGCAAGGTAATGTGCTTTTTAAAAATGCACAAGTAAAGCTAGGGAATAAAAATATTGTTAGTAATTTTACAGGTGAGATTGTAAGAGGAAAAATTAATTATTTAGTGGGAAGAAATGCATCTGGAAAATCAACGCTAATTTTATCTTTAATTCAATTTATAAAATCTAGTGGAATCTATATAGATAGTTATGAAGTAACAAGATATGATATTGAAATGTTAAGAAAAAACATTAGTGTTGCATTTCAAGAGCCTGAATTTATTGCAGAAAATGTTACCGATCAATTAAACTTAATTGAAGAAAATAATTATAACAAGCTTATAAACCCTGAGAAAAAAATCATAATTGATAAATATGTGAAAGTACTAGTTTCTTTATTAGAACCTAGTAAAACTATTTCAGAATTATCTGGGGGAAAAAAACAACTATTATCTATTATTAGCGTCTTGAAAAGTTATCCGGAAATATTAATTCTGGATGAAGCTTTTTCCAATTTAGATTCTGAAATTAGATACGAGATCAAAAATGTAATGAACAGTTTGAAAGAACATATAACAATTATTGTTGTAGATCATTTTGCAAATCCAGCGCTAGAAGATAATGTGATTAGCCTGGAACAAGAAAAATTTGTACGGGAGGGAAGTATAAGTGAACACACACATAATTTCTGATTTTCCTTCTTTAGTTGGAAAACATTGTTCTTCTACTGCTATTCAAGAAATTATGATGTATTATAAGCAGCCTTTAAGTGAGGCTATGATTTTTGGGATTGGGAGCGGTTTGTTTTTTAGTTATTTTAGTTTTGCAAATAACTATCCAAGGTTATTAATTACTCGTACACCCTATTTTGAAAATAATTTTTTTAATGCTATTAATCATAATTTTAAGTGGTATAGTGGTGAAGTACTGAACGTAGATAAAATAATTAGTTTTTTAGAAAATGATATCCCTATATTAGTAATTTCGGAAACTGGTTATTTGGATTTTTATGGAACTAAAGGAGGAAGAAATGTCGCTGGACATACGTTTACTATTTTAGGTTTTGATATAAGAAAGAAGACTTTCCTTGTATCTGACTTTATATCTAGTGAATATTTTTCATTAAGCCTAATAGATTTAAAAAAAGCAATTAATCAAGCGAAAGTGCCATATGATCGTAAAAATGTTTGGGCACCTGTGTATCCGTTTGTTATCGAAGATATTCGTGAAGCCATGCTGAAAGGTATGTGGAAAAATGCTAATGATATGCTTCAAAATCAAAATGATAATTATGGAATTCTGAACATTAAAAAACTTTCAGCTGAAATACCTTATTGGACTGAATTACCAGAATGGGAAGAATGTTGCCTCCATACTTATATGATGATTGAGAAAATTGGAAGTGGGGGAAGTGGATTTAGAAAGTTATATACAGAATTTTTAATAGAAGCTTCTTCGTATTTCAAAGAAATTGAGCAGTATTCCTGTATTAATAAAATGCAAAAAATCAATAAGTTGTACAAATTACTTGGTAGAAAATTCTTTGTTACAGGCCGAACTAAAGAAAGAAAAAATTTAATTGAAATTCAAAAGTGCTTAGAGGATATATACTTATTAGAAAAAGAATTTTGGGAAACAATATCTTACATCGTTAATAAAACAACTTCCTCCAAGTTAATTCTAAACTCTAGCAATTAAAAGTGGTTCCGAATGTACAAATTCACGTCAAATATTGTTAAGTTATATATGCAATATAAACATTTACGGTTTCTGGTGTTTTATAAAGATTATTTTGGATTAGCTCCATAAACTTTCTTATTTATAGTATTACGTAAGTTTTGAAAACTTCTTTAATAGCATTAAATTATAACTTCTTTACAAAAAGTGTTTAAGAACATAAAAAACTTGAACTATGTAGCAAATAATAATTATAAAGAAATAAAGCAAAAATGAGTTCTGAGCGATACCGAACAAAAACTCAAATATTTAATAAAATAACATGTTTAACTTTTTGAGGTGTGATTATGTATATTTTTATCTTTGCTGTATTTAAAATTTTAGTAAGTTTTATATTATTAGGCTTGATTTTGTTACTCAGTATTTTATGGGTTAAAATAGAAAAAATTCTAAATGACACCTTATTTAAAACACTTCCCAAAAAAGTTAAAAATATAATAATTATATTGTTTGTTATTTTAATAGAGCTCACTATAATATTTATTGTTTCATTAAATTGGAGTGTTCCATTTATTGATGCACTATTTATAGGAAGCCTCGTCCTCTTGTGTTATATTTGGTTAGTACCTTATTTTGTTAATTATCAAGAGAATATTGCTAAAGTTACTGATAAGTATTTTAATGCGGGAGTAGAGATAGGTGAAATCAAAACATTTCAAATGAAAATTTCTACATTCAGTTTAGGGAGTATACTATTTGCTGTAGTAGGTATTATTGTTACTATTTGCTGTTACTATAAATACTTTTTATAGGTGCTCTATTGCAAGGCTACTAATTTCAACTGAATTACAAGGATACACAAAACTTTTATATTTAGAAGACCTGATAAAGAAAATTAGATTTATAAACAAGAATGCAAGTTTTCAGATTCAGTAATGAGCTTTTGATACAAAGAGCTACAGAGAAATTATAATAGGCATCTAAAGCTTAGATATACTGATAACCATTATTGTAGAAATGATGTATGATTAACATAAACAAGTAAACTTGATGTCATCTAATGATTTGTAGAGAATCAACGGCATTTATATTAAAGTATAATGTAAACTGCTATATTTATATTTTATAGTTTACTACAAGAGAAATTAAATCTAATAAAATATTAAGTTAGTAGGGGATAGTTTGGTGGATTTCCACATCATAAATGGAAAATTACACCAATTAATTTCACTAGATGCTAATCTTTTACAAGATAATGTCAGGTGTAAAAATTATTGATATGTGAGTATTGAAAATGCCTTGAAGGATGTAACTTAAAGACCGGTGTATTAGTTTACTGGTTGGAAGGCAAGATATTGTTGTTTTCTAAGGAATTTTCACAATATTTAATGCTAATTGTTCTTATATTATCGGAAGTTAAACGTAACAATAGATGTTAAAGAGTTCCGTTGAATCTTAATTCTATTTGTATATAAATAGAGGGAATGTTATCATATAAAGTAATCCAATACTTAAAAATCATATTGCAAAAGGACACACCTACGCATAACCATAGCGTAGGTGTGTCCTTTTTTGTTTAAGGAGGAAAAAGGTATGGGGAAAACGTTATTTATTGCAGAAAAACCAAAAATGGCCAATGAAATTATAAAATCACTTTGATTCTAACTTTTAAAAGGAACAGACACCCTAAGATACCTGTTTATCCTGCAACAAATATAAATACATAGTACATGAAAAATAATAGAGATAGACTTGCAATTCTGCCAGCAATCGACTCTTTCATAAATTTCATAAGTATAACTTTGACAATTAATGCTAGGAATAACGGTATAAATAGTACCATGGCAAGTTTGATTGCTATGTCATTCATAACTGGACTTAATGGCTCGAAATTAATTATGATATACACCCCATTTACTTATAATTACTATATATTTATAATATAATTTATATTACTTTGTCCATAAGAAAAGACACTCATTTGAGTGCCTTTTCTTCGACTTGATAACCACTTTAAATTTAATAAGATTTATACGAGCTACCATCCAAATATAATCATATCATATTTTCTGAAAAATGAAAGCGGATTCCTTAACTTACTTAATTATTTTGTCCATTACTTCTTTATATTTGTTAAATTGGGCATCTTCCATGTCACCATTCATTTGTAAAAGAAAATTACCTTTTGCGTAAGTATGAGAGAATAACATTTGATTACCGTTACCTAAATCGTCATAGTACTTTTTCGCTTGTTCAAGATCTTGTTTGTTTTTAAACTCAAATATTCTACCACCACTATCTTCTCCTAGTGCTGGTACAAGAATGCGTTTCGCATCTTTTCTAGTATTCCCAAATTCTTTTTCCGGTAGATCACTAGGCTGTTCTGCTTCAAGTCCTGCAGTCTTAAATTCTTCAATTACTTTTCCTACTGTAACATCGCTAGCCACCGATTTGATGCTATCACAGGCTGCTAAACCAAATAATAGCAAAGTACCAATAAGAAATACTGATAATTTTTTTAACATATTTATGCGTTCCTCCTACTGTAGATAAATCCTTCGATATCATAACACAATATACATTTATAAAATGTAATATATTGTCGAATGGATATTTATATGGCAAATTTTTTTCGAATTAGAATAATATCCTTACATTTATGATAAACAATCGTCTTTTCTTTAAATATTAAAACATTAGTTCCGTTACGAGTGGGACAGGGTACTACATTTTAGTATATATTTTAATGCAGCACAAATAAGGATAAAAGCTAAACAGAGTATATTTTTTAATAAAACGGTTATATTGATGTATTGATTAATATAACGGTGAGGTGACATATTTGAGCATAGCTGTAAAAGTAATGAAATACCAAATAGTCTGTCCTGTAAATATAGAATGGAAGACGTTTGAAATATATTTACGTACACTTTCATATCATTTTAGAACTATTGGGAATAGAACTATACAAAAATTGTGGGAATATGATAATCAATCATTGAAGCACTTTAAGGATACTGGCCAATATCCAAGTGCCCAACAATTATATGGGTGTACTCAAAAAACCATAAGTGGATATATTTATGATCAGTTAAAAGAAGAATATCAAGATATTAATAAAGCCAATATGTCCACTACTCTACAGAAGACAATTAAGACCTGGAATAGTAGAAAAAAAGAAATTTGGAGTGGTGAGATGTCCATTCCTTCATTCCGAAACAATTTACCAATTGATATTCATGGAAACTCTATTCAGATAATAAAAGAAAAGAGTGGTGATTATATCGCAAGCGTATCTCTTTTTTCATCAAAATTTATAAAAGAAAACGATTTACCCAATGGTAAAATTTTAGTGAAATTATCGACAAGAAAACAAAATAGTATGAAGGTAATTTTAGATAGAATAATTGATAGTACATATGCCAAAGGCGCTTGCATGCTCCATAAACATAAAAAGAAATGGTATTTATCTATTACTTATAAGTCAAATATAAAAGAAGAACTTAAATTTGATGAAGATTTAATTATGGGCATAGATATGGGGAAAATAAATGTTCTCTATTTTGCGTTTAATAAAGGTTTGGTAAGAGGGGCAATTAGTGGTGAAGAAATTGAGGCTTTTCGAAAAAAAATTGAGCATAGACGTATAAGTTTATTACGCCAAGGTAAGTATTGTAGTGGAAATAGGATAGGGAAAGGCCGTAAAAAACGAATTAAACCAATTGAAGTACTAAATGATAAAATAGCCAAGTTTAGAAATGCTACGAATCATAAGTATGCCAATTATATAGTGCAACAGTGCTTAAAATATAATTGTGGCACTATACAATTAGAGGATTTACAAGGAATAAGTAAAGAACAAACATTCCTAAAAAATTGGACGTATTTTGATTTGCAGGAAAAAATCAAGAATCTGGCAAATCAATATGGGATTAAAGTGGTGAAAATTGACCCATCCTATACAAGTCAACGATGTAGTGAATGTGGGTATATCCATAAAAATAATCGGCAAAATCAATCTACCTTTGAATGTCAGCAATGTAGTTTTAAAGTTCATGCAGACTACAATGCTGCCAAAAACATTTCTGTGTACAATATTGAGAAGGTAATACAAAAACAATTGAAGTTACAAGAAAAATTAAATTTAACAAAATATAAAGAACAGTATATAGAGCAGATGGAAAATATTAATTAAATAATGTAGTAGGAAGTAGTTTGGCGGATTTCCACGCCATAAATGGAGAAGTGATACACGGTAAATTTACCAAGTGTCAACGCCCCGTAAGGTAGTATCGAATGTTAAAAAACATTGATACATAGGCATTCTGAATGCTTTGAAGGATGTAACACAAAGACCGTTACATAATACATTAATTTGCGGATAAAAAAGCAGGATATTGTTGATATATAAGGGATTGTCGCAATATTTATTGTTAATCATCCATATATTATCGAGATAAAACATAACAATAGATGTATTGAAATGCGGACAGCCAAGTAACCATATGAGTAGGAATCTTAGGAAAAACATAATAATAGATGTATTGAAATGCGTCCTCTTTTTATATAAAAGGAGGAACCTGGTAGGTAAAACATAATAATAGATGTATTGAAATACTTATTAATAAGTCGGTTAGGACCCTCTATTTAGGGTTTAACAAACTAATAGATGTATTTAAAAAGATAACAAATCATTAAGAAACCCTGGGTGCAGGAGTGTGAATTATTAAATTTTCGGCGGATTTCCACGCCATAAATGGAGAAGTGATACACGGTAAATTTACCAGGTGTATACGCTCCATAAGGTAGTATCGAATGTTAAAAAACATTGATACAAAGGCATCCTGAATGCTTTGAAGGGTGTAACACAAAGACCGTTACATAATACATTAATTTGCTGGTAAAAAAGCAGGATATTGTTGATATACAAGGGATTGTCGCAATATTCGTTATTAATCATCTATCTATTATCGGGGTTAAAACATAACAATAGATGTATTGAAATTGGGGAAATGCTCGGCACTTCACAAAATCATTGCGAAGTTTAAACAACCTGATAGATATTTAGGAGTCTCATTGAACATTGATTCGATTTGTATATAAATAGAGTAAATGTTATTATATAAGTAATCCAATACTGAAAAAATCATATTGCAAAAGGACACACCTACGCATAACCATAGCGTAGGTGTGTCCTTTTTTTGCTTAAGGAGGAAAAAGTTATGGGGAAAACATTATTTATTGCCGAAAAACCAAAAGTGGCCAATGAAATTATGAAATCGCCACGATTCCGTCACTCACAAAAGTACATTGGTAGCAAACCTTATTATGGTTATTATGAAAATGAACATTATATTGTCAGTTGGTGCCGTGGGCATCTGCTGGAATTAAAAAATCCAGAAGAGATGGATCCAAAGTACAAAGTGTTTAGTTTAGAACACTTACCTTTAATTTATGAGCCAGCTTATAAGGTGAAACAAGAGAATGCTGAACAATTACAAATCCTTGTTAAACTGCTGCAACGCCCTGATGTTGACCATGCGGTGAACATTTGTGACGCGGACCGCGAGGGAGAGTTAATTTATAGGGAAGTATATGAATTTGCAGGTGTGAATAAAAAGCAATCTCGTGTATATAAATCCTCTTTTGAAGCGGCAGAATTAGAGACAGCTCTCAATCGATTAGAAAGTGCGTCTAAATACGATGGACTCGCGTATTCTGCTAAAGCAAGGCAGTATCTGGATTATCTATTAGGGATGAATATAACCAGGGGATGTACCACAAAATTAGCACAAAATAAGTTCTTATTGTCATCCGGCCGTGTACAAATGTGTTTATTAAATGAGATACGCCAACGCGAATTAGCAATTGAAAACTATAAAGAACAATCTTATTATCATCTGCAGCTAATAACAGATTTAGGACTTAAACCGGTTATGAAAACAGAAGACCAAGTGTTAAACCCATCGCCATTAAGAAGTTTAGGAGAAGATTTAAAAGGACAATATCTTGTAGTAGAAGAGTTTAAAGAGGGAACCAGGAAGAAGAATCCTAAATTACTATATAACTTAACAGACCTGTATAAAGATGCTCATGCGCAATTACAAATTAATGCTGAAACTTCCAGAAAACACATTCAAACTTTGTATGAAGAAGGTTTCATAACCTACCCTCGCTCATCTTCTAGGCATTTACCTACAGAACAAGTGGACCGTGTAAAAGGTGTTATGCAGGCACTAGCTAAGAGTCAGTATTCTTTACTGGTACAATCCGTCGACATTGAAGCAATTGATGTGAAACATAAAACGTTCAATGATGAGCTTGTATCAAGCCATTTTGCTATTATACCGACGACTAAACAATATCAAGAGGAAGGTCGTCCAGAGATTGAAAAACAACTATATAGCCTCGTGGTAAAACGTTTTGTGGGTAATTTCATGCGTCCTGCAGTATACCTGGTAAGAGAAGTATCGCTTATTGACGCGATGGGAAATAACTATCAAACAAAAGAAAGTGTACTTCGAGAAAAAGGGTTTCTAGAAGTGTTTCAAGAGGAAATAGAGGAAGAAAGTGTGGAAGTATTTAAAATTCCTATCATGCAGAAAGGACAGGAACTTCAAATTTGCGATTTTGAGTTACAGGAATCCAAAACAAAGAAACCAGCTCTACACACAGAAAGCTCAATTCTGACTTTCATGGAAACAGCAGGACGGAAAATTGACGATGAACATTTAAAGGAATTAATGAAGGGGAAAAGAATTGGAACCGTTGCAACCGAAGCAACCTTTATTCCAGCTTTACATGAGAAGAACTATATAGCCATTGAAAAAGGGAAAATTACTACGACTCCAATTGGCCGTGCCTTTATTGAACAATTTCCTGTTCAGCAAATTAAAGATCCACTATACACAGCTGAAATGGAAGGAATGATACACCGTATTGAAAAAAATGAAATGAGTTATGAGGACTTCATTGCCCAAACAAATACATTTGTACAAAAAATAACACAAGAGATTATAAGAATACCTGACACGGTTTCGCACAACCTAATAGAGACCTGGAAGCAACAAATAGAAGTCTGCCAATGTCCTTGTGGAAATGGAATAATTTTAGATAGAGGGAAATTTTTCGGGTGTAGCAATCATCCAAACTGTAACATTGGATTACCCAAAAGAATAAAAGAAAAAACAATTCCTGCAGCACAAATTAAAAAACTGTTTGAAGAAAATAAAACGGACATTATAAAAGGTTTTAAATCTAATGGCAAAGAGTTTTCTGCTTATCTAGCATTTGTTAACGGTGAAGTCAGCTTTAATCTACCTTCAGTTGAAGAATTATCGCTAGGTCAGTGTCCAAAGTGTCAAAAAGGACAAATCCTAAACCGTAAAACGTTTTTTGGGTGCTCAGAATATCAAAACGGATGCGATTTTATGTTGCCGGCTAAAATTAAAGGCAAGAAATTATCCGATAGCCAGATTAAAAAGCTAGTTAATAACAATGTAACAGACTTCATTAGTGGTTTTAGTGGGGGAAAAGGAGAATTCACAGCTGCGATTCGATTAAACCCGGATCTTAGTATTTGTTTTGAATTTCCAACTACAGATGATCGTACAGTAGGTAAATGTCCATTATGCCAGAGTAGAGTCATAATAGGGAAAACAAACTATCTATGCGAACAATACAAGAAGGGCTGTGATTTCATTGTTTCAGGAATGATACTTGAAAAAAGAATTACAGCTAGTCAAATAAAAAAATTATTAGAAAAGAATATGACGGATACAATAAAAGGATTTATATCGAAAAAAACAGGAAAATCATTCGATGCGAAATTAACATATGACTCTTCACAGAAGAGAGTCTCGTTTATATATGAGAAGAAGAAATAATATCGCAAAATCTTAAATTTCATATATAAAATTAATTAGAACTATGATATGATAAAAGTAACAAAATACTTCTAAAACTATCTTGCAAAAGGACACACCTACGCATACATATGCCATAGGTGTGTCCTTTTTTATTTGTTTTTGAAATTTCAAGACTCAAAAGGGGGATATATATTGTGTACCACTAGTATAGCATCTACTAATGTTTCTTTTGAAAAATTGAAAAGTCAGGAAGAGAATGAAGAAAATATAGTTTCAATATGTCCAAGTTGTAAGAAACGCTCATTTAGAGCGCTTTATAATGATTATCCAAAATGGATACAGTTTTGCCTATGTTGTAATTATCGAGAAGTAAATACAATAGAGAGTCCGTTTGTTTTTTAGATGCGGCTATTCACGTATTTTGATTAGGAGGAAGAAATTTCGATATGAAAATATGGATTAAGGCTATTTGTATAACATCATTCGTATTTCAAATGGCAGCATGTAGCAATTCAACGCAAACAAAAAATGATTCAAGACCTGCCCAAGCAGTACAAAACGGTATACAACAGCACGTGGAAGGGAAAGGTATTGTTGATATTCCAGAAGCTTATAAGGGGAAAATAAAAGGCTTAGAGACTGTTAAAGGGAAGATATTACATATAAAGGACGGAGATACGATAGACGTGAACGTAAAGGGTCAGAAACAGACGGTAAGGTTACTGTTATTGGATACTCCTGAGTCTGTATCTCAAAAAATCCCACCACAAAAGATGGGAAAAGAAGCCTCTTCCTTTTTAAAGAAACAGCTAGAAGGGAAAAGTGTCACTTTGGTTTATGATCGGGGACAAAAAGAAGACAAATACGGTAGGAAATTGGCTTATGTATTTTGTAACGGAATACATATTAATGAATTAATGGTCAAGTCTGGTTATGGGATTATAGCCTATATTTCTAGACCTAATACTACATTTCTACCTGAAATGCTAGAAGCAGAAAAAAAAGCAAAAGAATTAAAGGCTGGTGTGTGGAGCATTAAAGGATTTGTAGATGAAAAGAATCGGCATTATAACCGTAATGATGCAGCTTAATATCAATACTTATTCCAAAAGGAGGTTTCTTGAATGAATGGAAACAAAAGAAACATGCTCTTATCTTTTTTTATTTCTACTTTCTTTATTTTTTTGAGTCTATTTTCATTTAGCGGTAATGAATATGTGTATGTTATATCAAAAATTGGAGCTGCAGCTGGTGTGATAAATATTGTCATAATGAGTGTGTTCTTGTATTTTCAAAGCAAAAAAATGAGACATCTCTTAAATTAATACAGCAAAAGCGCTTGTTTTCCTTACTCGTATATAACAGAAAAGGGTAAGGAAAACCGAAAGGGGAATGTTTTAGATGAGTCAAATACCAGGGTTCTTGAAGTTTGTTTTAGCAAAGGAAAGACGATATGTATATTTGGCTGTAGCAGAAAAGAAAAACAAACGAGTGAAAACACATATTGTATATAGATTCGGTCCACTAGAAACAGCATTAGAAACTATGTACGGAATGCGTGATGATTTTGAGAATTGCTTTCCACCAGAGTTGAAAGATAAGGGGTATGACTGGGAAGATCTAAATGATTGGATACTATCCATTGAAACCGGTTATTCCAAATACGGAAATAAGTTAGTGACATTCTAAATAGATAATTGAGATAATATCACATCCTTATTATAAAACCTTCAATGCAACTAAAATCGTGTGAGGAGAACATAAAATGGAATGGATTCGTAAGTACCACATTGCAATTGCTTGGACGATAGCTACTAGTGCAATGTTAATTAGTTTGTTTTTTAGTGAATGGATGAAGCTGCCGCCATGTGATTTGTGCTGGTACCAAAGAATGGCCATGTATCCATTAGTATTAATACTGGGGATAGGAATGTATAGAAAAGATCCGCACGTCAGCACGTATGCATTTCCATTTGCGTGTATCGGTTTAATGTTATCTGTCTATCAAATTACAATTCAAGCGTTTCCTATTAGTGAGATGAAGACTTGTTCAGTAGGAGTTTCTTGTACAGAGGATTACTTAAATTTATTCGGATTCATCTCAATACCTATGCTATCTTTTATTGGATTTTTAGCCATCATAATACTTCTATATATTAAATCTGATACAGAGACAAAAGAACAAACAATATAGTGGTTATGAACAATGTACTCAAGTAAAAAAACATACTTAAAAATAGATAATTAAAACAAAAAGAAATTATAAAAGGAGAAATTAAAATGACAACTATTCAAGCAAGTAATGAAATGTACAAAATCCCAGAGGCGGATGTAGAATTATTAAAGATTATGGCTCATCCAGTTAGATTACAAATTGTGAAGGAGCTAGAACACCGCAAAATTTGTAATGTAACACAATTAACAGAGCTATTAGATGTCCCTCAATCAACTGTATCTCAGCATTTATCTAAGATGCGTGGCAAGATTCTCCGCTCCGAAAGAAGAGGATTAGAGATGTACTATCATATTGCAAATTCCAAAGCATGTCAGATTGTTAGTGTACTAGGTTTATAAATACCTCAAATTAAATAGCGGATTATGAAATTAAAAATAAAATAAGGGCAGCCTAGCATAGCTGCCCTTATTTTATTTGTGATTTTGCATATATTTGTGCGCATTTAGTATAGCAAACATTAATCTTTGCTATCAACCTTCAATATTTTTTGTTTCTCAATATGTTTAGTATGCTTTTATTTTATAATAAACTTAATTCTTTTTATTTATCTATATTTCCTGGGGTGAATCCTTTTACTAAGGATTCCTTTTTTTATTTTTACAACTTCTTAAATTAACAAAATTCAATTTTAAGCAGATTTTTATTTATAAAGAAACCGTTGAAATAGCTTGTTTATAAAGGAATTGTTGCTTTCCGTTACTGGAGACTAGCACTGAAAATTTATCAACAGCAATAATGACTCCAGGTACTCTTACTCCGTTTATTAAAAATATCGTTACTACTCTTTGTTCCTCTATTAATTTCTTATAAAAATCTTCTTGTGTATGCATTAATAGTTGCGCCTCCTCTCTAAATGTCCCAATCTTTTTAACTCATTCTAATAAATGTATAAGGAATGGTGTAATTATATTTTTTTATAACATATACACTTGAACGGTTATTTTCTTGAAGGAATAAAACCACAAATTTTTTAATTTATTCTAATACATATTCATGTAGGTCTTCTTT
The DNA here is from genome assembly GCF_027712065.1 of Bacillus cereus group sp. BcHK124. Lineage (NCBI taxonomy): Bacteria > Bacillati > Bacillota > Bacilli > Caryophanales > Bacillaceae > Bacillus > Bacillus cereus group sp. BcHK124. Next base: position 58,951 of record NZ_JAQFPJ010000013.1, on the reverse strand, counting down.
ATCAAAATACAACATTATACAACATTCTTGTTTTAATTGTCTTTTCTAATTTGTCGGGAGTCATTTTTTAATTTAAACTTTTAGTATTAAAATGCGATGTTCGTATTCTTCCTTTTATCTACCGTTTCCAATCCATAAGATCTTAGCTTTTCCCAACTCTTTTTAGGATGCCTTTTTCTTGTATGTCTTCTCGTTTGTTCAGTGGTTATAGCTTCTATCAAATCTAATGGGAAATGGTTATAAAGGGCATGCATATATCCTTGCTCTATCATACCGAAGCAATCACAATCGTTGTCCATGAAGTAATTATCTTCAATTAATCGCTCAAGTTCCCTTTCAAGATAGCTCAAGTCATGCACTTTACTTTCAGAAATTAAAATGCCATTAGAAGTTCTTTCGATCTTACCAAGTAAATGATCTCCAATTTCTTTAGATATATTATCTAATTCCTGTATTTTTTTCATATGTTCCTGATTTTCTAAGATAAATTCAATATACTTTTTTTTCATTATATTCAACTCCTAGTATCTTTCTATATCCATGCAATAATAACCTATCTCTAATTTAACAAATTTTTATGGTGTTATTAATTAAAAAAGTACAACCTTCAATGACAAAATGTATCTCTCGCTGAAATCTAGTTTTGTCACGTTAATGTACTTAAGGAGGAACTTTAATGAATTTTGGGTTGGTTACCTGATGATTATTTTATGAACAGAATTAATGAAAATCTATCTATTGTATTAGATTTAGGTACAATAATTTATAATTCTAACGATTCACCAAGAATTATAATAAATAGACAACAAAGTTTAGACAGTAAAAATAGAAAAATAACATATACAAAATAAAATAATCTAAAAAAGGGAAGAAAAATTTCTTCCCTTTTCATAATGCATGAGTTATGAAAAATGAATTAAATTAAGACTTTAACCACCATGATTTCCGTGTGCATATTGAATAACATCAATAGCTTTCTGTGTTTCTGTAGGGGATTGGGCACCAAACATTAAAGTAAAAATAGTAATTACACCAACTAAACCGAGCATTGTCTTTTTCATTTTAATGCCTCCTTCTCAAAAGCTTTTTTTCCTGCTTGAGAACATGAATAGAAATAATGACTTGCTTTAACATGGTTATTTTCTTTATAAAATGCAGTAGCAAGATATTCTTCATACTCTTTAATGTATTCGAAAAGTTCTTGCTCTTTAAAATATGATACGCCTTCTAACACTGTCTTTTCAAGTGTTTCGGCAGGAAAATCTCCATTCATTGCATCTAATATTTTAAAATGGTGCAGATACTCTATATTTGCAACCTCTTCACAAATGGAATGTCCTGTTACTATGAGATCTTTTGCAACGGAGTGATTTCCTTCTTTCATATGTTCCCTTGCCTCAATAAATAGTGCTTTATAATTGTTAGGCATTTTTTGATTTACTTCTGAAAGATATCTAATAGCTAATGACGAGAGGTTTTGAGTAGCATACATTAACCCTAAATTTTGACGCACCATTAAAATAAATTGCTCTTCGTCTATTTTTTGGAACATATCCATTGCTTTCGTAAAATACTCTTCTGCGAGTTCCCATTCTCTCAAATGAGTACAAGCTAGGCCTATAAGGTTATCACAAAAAGCGACATTAATTTCATACCCAGCATGTTGAGCAAAGATTTCCCTTGCCTCTGATACTTTTTTATAAGATAAGAGCCCTTGATACATATCATAATGGAAAGCTCCAACTTTATAATAAAATTCCGCTTTTTCCAATTCATCAGGAATGCAGTCTAAAAGTTTTTCTGCGTTTTCATAACTCTCTTTTGCGATTTGATATTCTCCAATAGTAGAGGCATGAATTCCTTTGAAAAAGTGATAATAATAAGCTAAGAAATTATCTGTAGGCATATCAAAAGCCTCAACTTTGTCAAAACTGCTTTTTGAAACGCTTAAATTATCAATTACAAATTGATATCTAAAATCTAGTAGTGAGTAGTAGAGCAATAAATTCTGATCCTCTTCAATACTATGAATCTTAGTATCAATTATTTCTTTTAATTGATGAGCATTACCTATACGTCTTGAGCGGATTTCAAGATACCAATCGTTTAGTAGCTTTGTAATTTCATTGTTTCCCTTAGTTGAAACAATCATTATTTATTCCCCCATCCTATAGAAGTCTACTGATGTTATATATTACCATTGTAGCAAAATCCCCATTGTATTTAACTGTTTTATTTTTATTTTTCAACAAAATTCAGAAAAATCAATCAACAAATAAAAGCGGAACAGATTTTTGAAGGTACTGGTGCAGATGGTATATGGAATAAGGCTATATTCAAAGTAAAAGAAGGTAGCTACTATTATATATCTGAGAATAGTACGATTGAGGTAGCTGCCAATGAGTATCTAAACGTAGAAGTGTTAGAAGAGGTCCATCAGGGAGAGGATTATAATTTATTTGCTGTAAAAGGGGACGAAAGAGACATGCTGCAGCAGTTAGAGATGGATAGATTTAATTTTGAAGATGTAGAACGGGGAGACCTTAATCTATTGGATAACGAAATTATGAGTAGTACAGGTGCTATAGAAGAGTGGGGAATTGAATCATCAACATTACGTAAAAGAATAAATGATTTCCCAAAAGGCTCAATCCGTAAAATTGGAACTACATATGCTGTGCCTCGATTTGGAATGCGCTGTGTCTTCGGTTCGGATAAGAAGTAAATAAAAATAAAATAGGAGGAGCGATCAATGAAGAATCACATAAGGAATTCTAAGAGTCAATTACTACAAACCAATAAGAAATGATCTCACCTAAGCAAAAACAGCGTGAAACCATATAAAATTGATTAAGAGAGGCTTATATAGAGAAGATTAAGGTTCATAACCGTAGATTGAAACCTCAGGAGCACGCGGATGTTTTAAGCTGGGTATTGTTTAAAATTCGTGAACACAGTATATGATATAATTTTTCTGATAGAGTTGGATAAGTTAACAAAAGGTGGTATTAGCTATGCGTAATGAAAAAGATGTTTCGGTTACCAAAAGAGCTTCTGATGATCTGAATGATTTGGATGATTTAAGAAAAAAGGTTATAGATTTAACAAAGGAAACAGGGGAATCAATCAAAAGAAATATTATTAGTTGTAAAGCATTTAAAGATTCAATCCCTATGGATTTACTTTATATGAGAAATACTAAAGATTCGAATTTATTAGATTTAGTAAAAAGTAATAAGTTTATTGTATTACTTGGGGATGCAGGTGAAGGTAAGAGTATATTTTTAAAAAGAAGTGCTTATGAAATTATGAGTAATCGCGATCCAAGTAACAACTATCTTGCCTTATATTATTCATTAAATATGTATGCAGATGAAGATATTCAAATGTTACTAGAAAAGGAATATGGAGACTTTACTAAATTTAAAGATTTAAAGTTTCTTTTTCTATTTGATGAATTTGATCAAGTCCAAAATAAGGCATTACTTATAAAAAAATTGCAGTCTTTTCGGGATAAGTTTTGTGATTCACACTTTTGTATTGCATCTCGCTCAAATGCTTATTCAAATAACTTTAATAATGCAGAATTGGTTCAACTATTACCTTTTTCCTCCCGTGATATTGAACAATTTGTAAAAAATAAATTACCTTTGAAATATAATGCACTTCTACAGGATGCTAAAATATTTAATTATATGGAATTTATGAAAAATCCATTCAATCTAAATGCAATTATTGATTATTATAAAATAAATAATTCTCTCCCTAAAAATACTGCGAAAATTATTAATGAAGTTATAAAATCTTCAATCAATGAAAAACTAAATGAATTAGAAGAAGATATCTTATTTAAGGAATCGTATGAATTAGAAAAAGTATACTTCAATTTACAAAAAATAGCATTAGTTATGGAAAGCATCCAATCAAATTTCTTAACAAATAAACAGCTTATGACAATTATCCCTAATAAAGAAACTAGGCATGTCATTAAAAATTTATCTATAATTAAAAAAAGATTTAATAATAATAATATTAGTTTCCAGTTTATTCATAATAATTACAATGAGTATCTTGCTGCAGACGCTTTAAAAAATAAGAGCCTCGATGATATTTTACAATTAATTACTATAGATGGATTGCCTGAATTTAATATTCTGCCATCATGGAAAAACACTGTAGCTTTTTTGTTATATTTGAGAGATAGCCAAGATCTAATTGAAAATCTAATTACTATAGATCCTTCAATGCTCTTAGATTTAGAAGTTGGAAGATTAACAAAGCAACAACGTAATCAAATTTTTAAAACTCTATATGAGAGATACTCCTCCCGTGATATTTGGTTAGGAGATAATCCATTTGATTTAGCAAAATTAGCGATGAATAATGAAACATACAGTTATTTAAAGGATAAAATCATAAGTTCAAGTAGTAATATGGATAAATACAACGCTGTTTATATAATTCGATACTTCAAAGAATATGCAGAAATGGATTTAAAAAACAAACTCATTGATCTTGTATTAAACATAGATATTAATACTGAATTGCGGGCAGTTAGCTTATCAACTTTAACAAGTTTGTACCAGGTGGATAATGAACTTGTTAATGCTGTATTACCTATTCTTCAAGAAAAAGAAAATGTAGGCTTAATTGGTTCTTTTTTTAGATTCTTAACTAAATATTCAACAGTGGATGATTATATTGAATTTATTATTGAACACATTCCTTTAATGCACTTTAATCTTGATTCAACCATTCATTTATCAAACTATGCTATTTATGATTGTATAGAAAAACTGCAATCACTAGATGCAATTATAAAACTACTGGATTATTTTATTGAAAACACCCAGATACTAAGGGATATTCATATTGATGATTTAATACCTAGCATAGTAGGTAAAGCATTAATTTATCAGGAATCTTCGGTTGTTTGGAATAAGATGCGGGAACTTTTAAGGAAATCAGATATCATATCTCCGCACAAAGCAATGTATACTATTTTCAATTTTTTTGTAGCTTCAGGTACTTTAAATCAGCTGTTCGATAGTTTTTACAATCGTGCGGAAATTAAAAAAGATCGTTATTATTACAAAGTAATTGCTTTATCGATGACAGAGGAGAATATACTAAGACTTATTTCCGATAAAAAAGATGATGTAATATCTGAAAATGAAATAATGAAAATAATTTTTGAAATGCGTGTGTATCATCAAGAGGAGGATTTCGTAGAAAAATTAGTACATGATCTTAATATCGAAGAGCCCACTTCTAAAAATTATGAAGAAATACAAAACAATAAACTAATGGAATTTATTGAAATTATTTTCTCAAAAGAAAAGTTTTTAGCAGAAGTTAAAAACATATTCATAGGTGAAGAAAAAGAAGCATTATGTTTCGATGATTTGGAAATCGATAAAATGTGGGATAATTTAAAAGGTGATGAGAAATATAATAGTTTTATGTTGCGGTGCTTAAGAGAAATATTGAAAATAAAACCTATTACATTTGATGAATTCGAAACATTAATTCCAGATTATGATGTATTCACACTGAATGAGGCGTATAAAATAAAAACGAATAATTCGAATATCGAATTTTCTAAAGAACAAAGAGAGAAAATTTCACAAATATGCTATGACAAAATAAAACACGTTGATTTTAATACTGCAATTACTTACAACGAAAATAGTGTAACATTTGGTTCAATATATGTGTCATTATGGTTTTTCCAAAGACTGTTTAACCTTCAATATCCGGAAAACATATTGTTGGATATGATATCATTTGATTATGTTATTAAAAACAATCATGTGGGAATTAAATATATAGAAAAATATGTTAGTTTGTCTTTAATGCAGGAAAGAATCCTTTGGAACCTAATAAATAAAGACATCAGGGAGCAAATACTATACAATCATTTAAGCTTTTGTAAAGAGTATAAGGTAAGGGATTCAATAGAGATAATAAAAAAATTATTTAGTAACAGTAATCTTTCTAATCGTGATAAGTTGGAATGTCTAAAAACTTTAATTTATCTAGGTGTAGAAATTTCATACTTAAAAGAGTTAATGGTGTCCACTGAAGACGAGAAGATTTTTGATACATGTGCCGCTTATTTAAGTCAGCTCGAACCTCAAAAAACTCAAGATATTTTAATAGAAAGTCTTAATAAAAAAGACAATATAGCTTTAAAGAGTGCTGCACATTTAATAAACTATCAAAATATAGAAGGTATTGAGTATTACATTAATTACATTCGAAAACAAAAAAAATATGGTTCTTTTACTTCACAAATGTTAATTCAAAAGATATCGAATATAGAAGCATTGGAACTCTTATTTACTTTATTAAATGATGTTGTAAGAAAAGAAATTAAGCAAGAACCATTTGAACGACTTCAAGAAGAAATAGTATCTGCGTTTAAAAATATAGCCGTAAAAGACGCAAGCAGCTTAGGAAAAGTACTTGAAGGGATTTTGGGATTTATTGAACAAAACAAAGAAGATATCGAACTAAACGATTTCCATGTAATCCACGATGATGTGTTGAAGTTTTATAAATCAAACTACAAAAAGAGCAATGATATTTACACTACTTTAACCTCAGTCAATCGAATCCTCTTTGTCCCAGAGGATGAAGAATATCGAAATAAACTAATAGCATGCATAAATCTTCAGACTGATATTATGGAGAATACGACTGCTATAGATATTTTCAAGTTACATCCTAAGAACATGGGGAATATTGCTTATTTAGTTTCCCTTAAATTAAGTAAAAGCAACCGCGAATTCGAGAATTTTATCAATTATATGCAGCAAATCTTTTTTGAATCACTTCACAAAGAGCAAAAGCAAAAGAAAGATATCGATGGGCGTATATATAAAGAACATCGTACACTTTTTGAAATCTTAAATCTGATTCGATGTTTAAGACATTACTATCTTCATATGGAACTTAATGATCTAAATGTGGTAGAAACAGTGAACAACTTCTTTTTAAGCTTTGGAGGTCAACCAGATACTGCCGAAAAGTGGATGTTATTACATTCGAAAATAATTAAAGATTTAGAAGAAGCTCTTCTGAAGACTAAATCTACTCTCTAAATCGCTGCAAATTACAAGGATTAATAATAGAATTTATCCAATATAAATTACGCGATTAGAATTAGTACCTTTGAATTAATTCATTGGATAAAAAAATCTTCAATTTCACATCGAGATTAAGCAACTATATTTTTACCCCCGTCCTATATATAGAACGGGGGTATGTTTGTTCAATTCTTTAAATTTAAATCGCTCAATTTTCGTTCTACAACAGGTGCTTAGTGAATAGATGAACTAGACTGTAATTCTCGGGAATTATATGCTAAATTATTCAAGTTGCCTTTTTTCTAAACAATCAATAGCTTCACGTTTCTTCTCATTACTAATATTTGTATAGATACTAGTAACTTCGACTGAAGTATGTCTAAGTTGATCTCGAAGTAATACTAGGTCTTTGTTTTCCTTATAATGATTGGTGGCATATGTGTGCTGTCGTTTATGAGGGCTACGTTTTTCATCAAATGCACTTGAATATTTGTCAAATAACTTCTGTATAGCTCTAACAGTTAACTGCGTATATTTCCCTTTATAATTTGTTACAAAAAGTAAGTCTTCATCTTGAGGGCAGTTATATTTATCAGGACGAATCCTAATATACCCCTGAACATCATCTAAGCAAGAACGAGTGGCTATCTTTTATTACCTTTACGAGTCGCTTTTATGGTTCCCTGACCGAAGTTTATACTAGAAATAGTAAGACTAGCTACATGGGAAACCAGAAGTCTATTGTTTAAAATGAGGCTTATGATGGCTATATCTCTTTCCTTATCCCGCCGGAAAAACTATATTTTTGTGGTGATATATTTTTCAATATTTCTCGGTAATCAATTATAAAAATAAAATAAGCCATATCTTACTTGTTATTCGTTTAAAAGCCTAAATAGAAATAAAAAAAAAGAGAATAAGAGCAGTGAAAATATGACTAAATATAAATAAAATACTTTCATTTTTGATTGAATGAGAATATCTAGAATTATGACGAATTAATATTTTTATTATTAATCCATATATCATCGAAATTAAAATGAGTAGAAGTAACAGCCAAACAAATTGCACCCTATTATAATCTATGGACGTAGCATTAATAATAGCAGGTTTTATAGCGATAAAAAAAATTATTAAATATATAAAAAGACTTAGAATACAATATAATGAAAAATTCAACAAGTTTCTGTACAAATAATTCCCCCCTCTCATAGAAGTAACCTAGCCCTATTTAATTATTACCATCATAGCAAAATAAAGTTAATCTGAAGTTGATTTTAAACTATTTATTAATAAGAATCAGAAGATAAAAATAAGTAAGCATAGAATTTCTATTAATAATTAAATGTATATATTCATAAATTTTAATGCGTGAATAGTATTATAATGAATTAAATGGATGGTAATAATATTCCTCTTTGAAAGGGTGTATATTAAATGCAGTATTCTTACATTAAGTATTTTGATGGTTGGAAAAAAATATTTCCTAGTGGTAACTTAATAGAATTTCAGGAGAAAAGTTATATAGAGTTAGATTCTATGATTATAGATAATGAAAAGGAAGCTAAGCTTATTAAAGGAAGAAAAGCTATATATCAGGCAATATGCCCTATATGCGAAGACATCATGTCGTTTAATAAAGGATCTAAGGCCGTTAATAAAAATCCATATTTTTTTCATTTAGATAAAGAACAATGTTTTTCATTTGAATCACTGGCACATGCTAGAACTAAGAAATACTTATATGAATTATTTAGTAAGGCTGGTTACATCGTAAAAGAAGAGAAACGATATAAAGACATTTCACGTGCCGACGTAGCAGTACTGCAAACAATTGATGGAAAAGAAGAGCTGAAGCTGGCAATCGAGGTACAGGCGTCAAATATTCGGACTAGTAATATTGCAAAGAGAACAAATATATATTTTGAAGAAAATGTACCAACTGCATGGGTGTTAATACTAGATAGTTTCTTTCCACCTAAGGAAAAAGAAGTAAATGGTGAAAAAATATACACGGATAGTTATAGTGGCACAAGAATTAGTAGTTTTAATCCAGAAACAAATTCATATGAGTATACATATATTGCTCCATTAAAAGAGGAGTACTTCTTTGTAACAGGGGAAAATAATAAAGCATTTAACTATTTGATGGATGTATACCATGTTATTGTAACTGTTGATCATAATGGACATGTATTTTTAATTCGAAGAACTCCCGAAAGTTCTAAGTTAAGGGTAGATGCATTATTAGAGAACCGAGAACATTCAACACAAGATGATATATTTCTGGTTAACCGAATAGCAGAGTCTGACATTGTACCAGTATTATTAGAAACAGAATTATTGCGTGCACCAAATAGTGAAAATGATACGAGGCTGAAAAAGAGTACTCAATTAAATGAAAAATTTAAAGGCCAAATTCATAGAAGTGATTCTGATCCCACGAAGTTAGTAGATGCTGCTATTGAGTTTGATAAAGCCTGGCAGATAGAGGAAGCATTAAATAGTATAGAATTAGCGAGAAAAACAAGAGAAGAAATAAAAATAGCCTATACTAACAAACTACTAGAGATAGAGCAACAAAAAGCAGAGGAGCGCAGAAGGCAAGAGGAAACATTGGCTGAACAAATGGCAAAGGATTATATGAACGACTTATACAATCAATATAAAAAGGAATTTAATATGCTAGTAGACCGCTTGGAGGCAGAAAAGGTTCAATTTCATTTATCTTCAATCGGTAAGTGGTATTCTTGGTTGAACTATTTAAATGAAGAGTGCCATAAGTGGTATATAGTCGTAAAAACTTTATTTAAAGGATTTCCAACACGTTTCTTAAGTGATAAGAATGATTATGAAATGTATTTTAATAAGGAACAAAATAGTTATAAAAAATGGATTGAGGGTAGAAGTTTAAATGAGTTTGTAGAGGAATTACAGCAACATTATGAACAGGAAACAAATAATACTAAGGAAAAAATATTTTATCAAAAGCTTTTGACTAAGTATGGACAAAAGTTAGATAAAGTGCAAAAAAAAGAAAAAATACAAAGGGAGCAAGAAGAGCTACGTATCCGTCAAGAAAAAATAAAGAAAGAGGAAGAAGAACGAAAACGCATTCAATTACAGAAAGAGCAATTATATAGAAAACAAGAACTTTTAAACAAAGATTATGATGATATACCACTTTTAACAAAAAATGAAATCGATAATTTTAGAAATAGGTTTTGGGAGGAATACAAATGTATTCCTAAAAAAGAACGCACTGCTTATGAAAGAAAGTATTTTCCTTCAGGACTACCACGGTGGTTTATGAAAGACAAGATTCTCCATGTAGAAAAAGAAATAGAAGCTGAATTAAAAAAGAAAAATAGCAAGAACAAGGAGCAAAAAGAAAACTTAAAAGATAACGACGATGGCTATATTCAGCTGAAGTTATTATAAAAGAAATTTTTGTAATTGGAAGATAACATATATATCATTAAACTTTATTTCTTTATATTATAATTTTAAAATCGTGTTTTTTAGGAGGATACATATGAGATTAAATAAAAGTGAAAGATCATTGCCTGTATTATTAGCCTATGAAAGAGATGAAAGTGGAAATCTTGCAGTTTGGTGCCCTTATTGTGCGACATGGCATCTTCATGGACGAGGAGACGGGCATCGTAGTACTCATTGTCAAAATAGGAGAAGTCCATTTATAGAAACCGGGTATATTATTAAAAAGGGATCGAAAAAAGATTATGCTTTCGGTAGAACATATTATGACAGCTATGACAAATTAGATTTGAAATATCGTTACTAGAGGGTTTTTCTTTAATTTAAGAATCAATTTATAAGTAATGCCAATAAGTTAGTCTTATATAATCAGATAAGATATTAAAAGGAAGTGGAAGTTTAATGGGATATAGTACTCTATCTCTTGATTTTAAAAATAAAGTAGTTGTCGATAAAACGAAGTGGAAAGAAATATGGGATGATTGTATGGAACCAGATAGTTTTGCTGAGTATGTGTATATAGTGATTGAAAATGCGGCGCGTCGTTATAAATTTAAACATGACTTTGAACCAGAGATATACATGTTTAATTTGAATAGACCTTATAAGGTGAATCTGAGATTGGGTAATAAAAAATACATATTGATAATGAATCCCTTTGATGAAAGTCAACTTGTTAGTGGAGAATAAGGTTAATAAAAAATAAAAGAAAACCATCGTATTTTTCATTACGATGGTTTTTTAAATGGATGAAAGCCCTAGTTAATTAAGGATGAAGTGGATATTGTAACATACGTGTCGTAGTACGTAAAATGTTTTTTCTAATTACTCAATTAGTATTTTATTTTACATTATAGATGCTTCTTAAGATATTAATGAACCCTATACAAACATTTTCAAGCCAATTATGAATTAATGTTTAATTTGAAGAAATTTAAAAATTCAACGCAACTAAAATCTGATTATTTGAAAATTAATTAGATTTTATGGTAAAATTAAGGTTATTAATACAAAAAAAGGGTGGTTTGATTATTTGATAAATTCTAAAATTGTTTCATTGCAAGAAGGTTATACTTTATCAAAAAATGCAAGAAATCTATTCATTAATAGAAATAATCGTGCATTATTAATATATAGTCAATATGCAAAGCAAAATGCTCAATCTCTGTATAAATTAGCATATACGTATTTGGATAGTCCGTCCAATGAAATTGATAAAGGGTTTAATTATTTTACAAAGGATGAAATTATTTTATTTAATGATACATTAGCAAATGTTATAAATCAGTGCAGAGATGAGTGGATTGGTGATGTAAATCCTTATGAGATTATTGAAGATGAGAAAAAAAGGAAAAAATGTACATTGTGTAAGCAGAAAAATAAATTAATTTTTCATATCAAAAATCAATTTAATGGAATGAAAATGAATGTGGGAAGTAAATGTATAACAGCATTTCATTCATTAGAATATCCTTCTGGTCTGACTAAAGCAGAAGTTATGAGACGTGCACACCGACAATCTCGTATTCAGAGTTTAACATTAAAATTTCCTGGTATAGAAAAAATAGTATCGTCATGGGAATCTGAATTAGAAAAGTATCACGTCTTAATTCCTGAATTTTTAGAGAATAAGTACCTTGATATTGGGAGTGAATTAAAAGAGATATATAATAACTATTTAAAAAGACGGGTTGGAAAAGCTGATATAAAAAAGATTTCTAAACTTTTAAAGTCAAGGGATTCTTTTTTGAGCAATATGAGGGATTATGAAACGGAAAACAAACTAAAGGATTATGTTGTTACACGTAAAATTGTTAAATGGCTTCAATTAAAAAATGATTATGAAACAATTAAGCATATAAAAAAAACTGGTTATGTCACTTCTGATATAGTACATAAAATTTTAGAACCGAATTTTTTGGAATCATTAATCCCTAAAATTAATAGGCTTTTTGAAAAGCAAGGAATTAGTGTTATCGCATATGAGAAAGAATATGTAAATTATAAAATCAAACCTTTTTCAAATTTGGAATTCTATTTAAAAGTAAACAGCAGAATATTATTAAAAAATTTTGGGCCATTGTTATTTAGAAAGGCGATACCAATCGCTCCTAGCTTACAAAATATTTTTAAAATATCACATTTATATTCAGAAAATGAACAGAACATGGTACTTAATGAATTAAATAGAATGGATTCTGTTATAGGAACTGAACTTTTAGATTATGGATATGCATACGATCATTTTGAAAGAAATGAATTAGATTTATTTGATAAGAGAATAAAAAGATTTATTGTAGTGAATTTATCTAAATTTCTTGAAGAATTTAAAGGAGTTGCTTTTGAATTAGGGAAGATAGCGTCTATTGAACAATATGTAGATTATCTCTTAAAAGAAAATACTAAAACGTATACCTATTTAGATTTAAGAGGCATTCGTGATAGAACTGATAATGATATAGATAACAAAGAATAAAAATGACATGTAGTTAAATAATAAACAAGAGTAATAGTGATAATTTATATATTACTTAAATAAATAAATAAATAAAATCTATTAAAAATTTTATTTTAAAACTGAATTTTGCTTTAATTGATTAAAAGCTGTGATATGTATAATGAATAATAAAGGAAAAGCATCCTAAATAGGATGCTTTTCCTTTATTATTCAAACTGTCTTTTTTCTAATCGATCAATAGCTTCACGTTTCTTCTTATTATTTATATTTGTATAGATACTAGTAACTTCTACAGAAGTATGGCCAAGTTGATCACGTAATAATACTAGGTCCTTGTTTTCTTTATAGTGATTTGTAGCATATGTGTGTCGTAGTTTATGAGGGCTACGCTTCTCATCAAATGCACTTGAATATTTGTCACATAACTTCTGTATAGCTCTAACAGTTAGCTGCGTATATTTCCCTTTATAGTTTGTTACGAAAAGTAAATCTTCATCTTGAGAACAGTTATATTTACTAGGGCGGACCTTTATATATTCTTGAACATCATCTAAGCAAGAGCGAGTGGCTAATATAGAAGATCTTTTATTACCTTTACGAGTCACTTTTACGGTACCCTGACGGAAGTTTATACTAGAGATAGTAAGACTAGCTACCTCGGAAACCCGAAGGCCAGTGCCTAAAATAAGGCTTATAATGGCTATGTCTCTTTCTTTATCACGCTGAAAAAAGTTATATTTTTTTGGTGATATATCTTTCAACATTTCACCATAATCATTTGCTAGAAATTGGAGAAAAGCTACATCATCTTTTTCATTAAATATCATGTTTGCAACGTCATCTGCTCTTGCTGCTGCATCTACTTTCTCCTTATGCAGTTCAATTTTCTCCATTACATTACGTGAGATGTAATTTTCCCCTTGTTCATTCTCTGTGTTTTGAGCTAAGTACTTGAATAGAGATTTTAAAGCAGAGAAAGTTCTGTTAATAGCTCTTGTCTCAATACCTTCTCCCTGGAGATATCTTTGAAAAGTTCTAGCTTCATTTAATGGTAGATTTTCTAGTGTTGAAATTGGTACATCACATATATTAGTGACAACCTTACCGTTTTCAACGGCTAATCGATTACTTATAAGCCAGTTTAGAAACTTTTCAAATTCAGTAATGTAAGCATACAATGTAGCGGGGGAGAGGGCTGTTTTCATTTCTGCATACTCTATGATATACCAGGGCATTTTACTTTTATGTTTATCTATTAGGATTTTAAACTTTTCTTTTTCTTGGTTACTCATGTTGTACACCTCAAATCAAATAATGTAAATAAATTTTTAAACTAATACTTAAACTAACTATTCAAATTTTTGAGCTAGAATACTATTTTAATAAATAGCTTGATTACATATATGGATACCATACTAGTCTTTGAAAAAGAAGAGAGGTATCAATATATGATTGATACCTCTACTATACTCAATTCTATGAAATCCATCAAACTGTTCGTTAAATACACTTTTAACGAACTATTGGATGCTGATATTCTATCTCAACTAGGTGTAGCATCACATTACTATTAAGTTAAGGTTTTGAAGTACCCTCTAAATGAAAATTTTCTTTCTCTATAGTTAGTTATTCTGAGAAGTCAGCTTATTTTTTCAATTTAGGGGTGTTTACTCTTCTTAAATTGATGGGCATGTGGCGGGATCACTATTATCCAATCAGTTAGTAAACATAACATGAATTATAGTATTCGATAGATTAAGGGATAAACTGAAATCTAGTCTCAAAAAGGTAATTAGTTTAAATTATATTTATAGTAGAAACATCATTGCAGCATAATGAGCAGTAATTGAATATATACCTAGATTTTAAGTAATGAGAAATTAAAAATCTCCAAATTTTAACAAGTGCTATGATTATCTTGTAAGTTAACTATTTACTCCAACATTTAACAATGTATTGAAGTAGTAGTACTTAGTTTAGTATATAATAAATTATTTTAATTCCTTTCAACTATGTCGCGATGGAGTATATCAAAATATTATAAAGTAATGTAGAGCCATAAACTTTTCATACAGATTATGAATTTAAACAAGAAGTAATGCAAAATGCCATGGATATTGGTATGGGACAAGAAAAGTTCTTATAACAGGCTTTAGAATATTATGTAATAAAAGTATAGAGGTATTAAGTATTAAATCAAATAAAAAAGAGAAAAACTAACTGAAATAGTTGTTCTCAAATAATAAATGAAAATTTATTATTTATAAGTTAATATTAATAAATAGTATACAAATTTCTATACATCTATCAATAATGATAGTGAGGAGAGAATAATGGCAAATAATATATCAGATATTGCAAAATTAGCTGGTGTTGCAAAAAGTACTGTATCCCGTTATTTGAACGGTGGATACGTCAGTGAAAAAACAAAACAAAAAATTGAATTGATTATTCAAGAAACAAATTTTTCTCCCAATACATTTGCACGGAGTTTAAAAGCGAAAACCACAAATTTAATTGGAGTAATCGTCCCTCGGTTAGATTCTTTTGCAACAACAAAAACACTTATCGGAATCGATATCTCACTTCGCGAACATGGCTATCAAATGCTTGTTGCAAACGCAAGCCAAAGCCAAGAAATAGAGATAGAAGCAATTGAAAACTTTGTAAAGCAAAAAGTAGCTGGTATCATTTTATTAACCACAAAATTAACTGCTCAGCACAATAAAATTTTGTGTAAGTTACAAATTCCTATTTTGTTTGTTGGCCAGCAATACGAAAATCAATACTGTTTGATTCACAATGATTTTGAAGCAGCATTTGAATTGGGATCTTATATTTTATCCCAAGGACATTGTGATATTGCATATGTAGGAGTGACGGAAGAAGATGTTTCGGTAGGTATAAAAAGAAAACAAGGTTTTCAAAAAGCAGTTCAAAAGTTTGCCCCATCATGCAATGTTACATACTATAAGACAACATTTCAAGTGAAAGATGCTATGAAACAAGTATCAGACATTTTAAATAATCAGTTTCCAACTATTATTGTTTGTGCAACAGATAATATTGCAATTGGGGCAATTAAGGTGATTCATGAAAGGAAGCTTTCTGTACCAGCAGATATATCAGTTACTGGTTTTGGAGGATATGATATTTCAGAGATGATTCATCCTAGTTTAACAACCGTCTCGTTTGATTACCATTACACTGGTACTGTTGCAGCGACATCTATTATACAATTAGTTGAGAACAAGGAAGTACCAAAAATAATCAGTTCAAAATATGAATTGAAAATTCGAGAAAGTGTTGACAAAGTGTGAAAGCGCTCTATAATCTATTGTAGAACCGGTTCCATTCCGGTAAGGTTAAGACAGGATTTTTTTACATTTAAAAACCTGTCTCCTATTTTGAATATTTACGGAACCGGTTCCATAAATATTTAGGAGGATTTCGGATGGATATGAAAGCAATTGCTAACAGTGTATTACAGCATATTGGCGGAAAAGAAAATATTGTAAGTGCAACGCATTGTGCAACACGTCTCCGCCTCGTTTTAAAGGATGACTCAAAAGTAATACAAACAGAAATCGAAAACATTGAAGGGGTAAAAGGTGCATTCTCTACAGGTGAGCAGTATCAAATTATTTTCGGAACGGGACTTGTTAACAAGGTATATGAACCTTTTGCAAATCTTATTGGCTCATCTCAAATCAATTCGCAAACAGATACAAGAGTCGTAAAGAAAAATATGAATCCAATTGTTCGATTAGCAAAAGTTTTATCTAATATCTTCGTGCCAATCATCCCGGCAATTGTAGCAAGCGGTTTATTAATGGGTCTACTAGGAATGTTGAAAGCGTTTAAAGTGGTGCCGGCTGATCATGCTATGATTCAATTATTTGATATATTTTCAGGTGCTACTTTTATAATTTTACCAATCTTACTTGGTGTTAGTGCTGCAAAGGAATTTGGTAGTAATATTTTCTTAGGAGCTGTAATTGGTGGGATTTTAACTCATCCTGCATTAACGAACCCTTGGACACTTGTAAATGCGAAGCCAACAGTTTTACATTTTCTTGGTATGGATATTGATATGATTGGTTATCAAGGTACAGTCCTTCCAGTTTTATTATGTGTATACGTTATGAGTGTTATAGAGAAACAATTACGAAAACATGTACCAAATACTTTAGACTTATTAATTACACCTTTTTTAACAGTTATGATTACAGGTTTTCTATCGCTCATTATTATTGGTCCTGCGGGTTATAAGATAGGTGATGGAATTACTTACATTTTAAATACTGTATACGAAGTTGCAGGACCAATAGCTGGTTTTATCTTCGGTGGTTTATATTCAACTATTGTATTAACAGGTTTACACCATAGTTTCCACGCAATTGAAGCCGGATTGCTTGCAAATAAAGAAATTGGTGTGAATTTTTTACTCCCGATATGGTCAATGGCCAATGTTGCACAAGGTGGAGCAGCCCTAGCTGTTTACTTTAAAACAAAGAATACCAAAACAAAGGGAATTGCAATTCCGTCTGCAATATCAGCATTTTTGGGTGTTACAGAGCCGGCAATTTTTGGTGTGAATTTAAAATTAGGAAAACCATTTATTGGTGCGGGAATTGGTGGAGCTTTAGGCGGAGCATATGTTGTGTTTATGAATGTTGCAGCAAATGCTTACGGTTTAACAGGAATTCCAATGCTTACGATTGTAGTTCCATTAGGGGTAATGAATGCAGTCCATTATATAATTGGTTTTGTGATTGCGGTAATTACAGCTTTTGTAGCAACAATTATTTTATATAAAGAAAAGAATTAATATTTTGAGGTGAATACCTGATGAGTAAATATAGAAAAATACAGGATGCAAAAGAAGGTGAATTGACTTCACTTGAAAAAGTTGCAAACCAAGACTCTTGGAAGCCAATCTACCACATTCATCCTCCATATGGATTAATGAATGATCCAAACGGTGTATCTTATTATAACGATGAATATCATATATTCTATCAGTGGTATCCTTTTGCTCCGATTCATGGAATGAAGCATTGGGGGCATGTAAAGTCGAAAGATCTCATTCATTGGGAGCGTATGCCTGTGGCCATTACGCCAACAGAAGATTACGAATCACATGGTGCTTATTCTGGTGGGTCTTTTGTGAAAAATGATATACTTCATTTATTTTATACCGGAAATGTAAAATATGACGATGGCTCCAGTAATGCGAATCAATGTCTGGCTCTTATGAATAACAAATATGAAATAGAAAAAATAGCATATAATCCGATTATTCGAGGAGTCCCAGCTGGATATACTAGGCATGTTCGTGATCCTAAAATTTTGGAGCATAATGGGTGCTATTATATGCTCCTTGGGGCACAACGGAGTAATGAGACAGGAACACTTCTCATTTATCACTCAAAAAATTTGTTTAGTTGGGAACTATATGGAGAACTACAAACTAACTTGAAGGATTTTGGTTTCATGTGGGAGTGTCCTGATTTTTTCCATTTAGATGGAAAAGACATCTTGGTTTTCTCCCCACAAGGACTTGAAGGAAAAGGGGATAGTTACCAAAATGTTTATAATGTCATTTATGCAGTTGGAACACTAGATTTAGAGAATTTATATTTTCATATTGAGTCTTATAATGAATTAGATAAAGGATTTGATTTTTATGCACCGCAAACATTACAAGATTCCAATGGAAGACGCATTATGTTTGCCTGGGCGGGATCCAGTGAAATATCATACCCTTCAGATGATTTCATGTGGGCACATTGTTTAACTATTCCTCGTGAGCTTACTCTTGAAGGGAATATATTAAAGCAACGACCTGTTTCTGAATTGAAAGAATTGCGTACATCTTCAAAGTCTATATCAGGTTGTGTGCAGAATGAAACATGTGTATTATTAGACCTCCTTAAAGAACGCTCTTACGAATTAGAAGTACAACTACAAGTGGAAAAGGCTAATGTCTTCGGTATTTCGTTATTTCATCATGAGGAAGAATCATTCCCTATTACTTTTCATCGTGAAAAGGGAACTGTTTCAGTTGAACGTGGAAATTTTCAACATCGTTTTGGTGGAGAGTACGGTTATACACGTTGCAAACAAATTCAAATTCAAGATTCGATGAGTATGCAGATTTTTGTTGATCAAAGTATTGTTGAAGTTTTCTTATGTGATGGAGACACTGTCTTTACATCACGTGTGTTTCCTCGTAAAGATTTAGAAAGTGGCATCTCACTTTTCGCAGATGAAAAGATGGAATTTCAAATTACACAATACAAACTTGGGAGAGGTTTAGAATGAAGAAAGTTTTTTGCATCGGAGAATTGTTAATTGATTTTATTTGTTGCAACAATGAATCTTTAAGTGAAGGTATATATTTTGAAAAGAAAGCGGGAGGTGCCCCAGCAAATGTTGCGGCGGCAATTACAAAATTAGGTGGTAAGGCTTCCTTTATGGGGCAAGTTGGAAATGATTCTTTTGGGACATTTCTTGAAAAAACATTACAAGAAAATAATGTTGATACTTCTATGCTTGTAAAAGAAAAACAAACAACATTAGCATTCGTTTCCATTGACCAACACGGGGAACGTGATTTTACATTCATGCGTGGTGCAGATGGAGAATATCATTTTCAACAAATTGATTTTTCTAAGATGAAAATGAATGATATTATTCATTTTGGTTCTGCAACAGCTTTATTACCTGGTAACTTGAAAGAAACATATTTTAATTTATTTCAATACGCTAAAGATCAAAATCACTTCATTTCATTTGATCCAAACTATCGTGATACACTCATTACAGATAAGGAGCAATTTTCTAAGGATTGCTTATCTTTCATTGGGCAAGCTCATTTCGTAAAAGTAAGTGAAGAGGAAGCGATAATGCTTTCAAAAGAAACAAATATGATTAATGCTGCAAAATTTTTACTTGCAACAGGTGCAAATGCTGTTGCCATTACGCTTGGAAAACAAGGAACACTTATTGCAACAAATGAAGGGGAAGTACTTATTCCTTCGATTACTGTAAAGCAAGTAGATTCAACAGGTGCAGGTGATGCTTTTGTAGGAGCTATGCTCTATCAATTTGCGCAGGAAGAAAATATATTTGATGTAAACTCAGAAAAAATACACACTTTTGTTAAATTTGCAAACAAAGTGGGAGCAATTACATGTATGAATTATGGTGCTATCCCATCATTACCTACGTTAGAAGATATTATTGAAAAATAATACTGTTTATCTATTACTAATAGAGCTTTAGTAAAGTTGAATTAAACCATTTTATTTAAAGTGTGAGTAGATTTGAGTAAATATAAAAGAGTCTTTGTACAATAGTATGTAGCAAGGCTCTTTTACTTGAAGTTGTAAATCGTTTATAAAAACAAAACAATCTACTTTCTTACCTTACAAATGTATAAGAATCTTTTTTGTGTAGAAATAATAAAGTTTTTTAATTTTGTTCTTAGAAATACAATAATCGCCTATCAATAAATTTGATAGGCGATTATTGTATTTGTTTAAAAATTGCTTTAATGCTTTCATAAAACGATATTTCATGAAAAATAAAGCTATTTAAATTTGGAAAGTGATTAGTTACACATAGCCTCCTTTTTAATTAGTTATTTTAGCGAATACAGATTTAACTAAGTTTGTTTTATCATCTAAATACTTATACTTATATTTATTATCGGGATTATCCCGCTCGAATTGAGTCTTTAACTGCTCATACTCAATTCGAGCGGTTTTATTATTTCATAAGTAATCTCTAAAACACAATTGCTCAATTAAATATTTATTACCCTTTTCATACATATGGTTTGATATGTTCTCGGTTCTCCTTAGTTAAAATAATATCTTTCAAGTAATACACCTTTTCTTTTTCTATACCCATAATATAGCTGTTCTAACTTAGCGATACATTTCAAACCATTTTCAAAATTCTTTAATTCAAGTGCAATATTAATATTAGGTTTTGCACTCAAGTTTGGAGTGACAGTACTTTCACAATAGGGTGTATTGCCAAAATGTATTCTCCAATTTGTTTTTCAATTAATTTTTTCTCTTTTAAGAATTCTACCTCCTATTCCTTAGTCAAAAAAACTAAAAAACTTTACTACAGGGTAATCCTAACATTTAATTAACTCCTCCTGCATACAGCCCTTTTTTTAACAAGAAATGTTACAATATTCCTTTTTATTGAATAGCACAAAATAAAATAGAGGGCATAAAATCCTAATTCAGCCCAGCCTGTTAAATAACTATTCTATTTTTAAAAGGCTTTATTGTAATTTAGACAACTTTATTATCCATGCACATTCTTGCATTTTCTAAATTGTTATATCATTGAAGATGTTTTATGAATAGAAGAAATAAGTAATTTTAAAGGTTTTTCTGAAATGAATTTTTTTAACAAATACATACGGAGCGATAATAAATAATTTTACTTTAATATATAAAACGACAAGGATCCAAATAAATACATAATTTAACGAATAGTTTATGTAATAAAGTTATTGTCAACCTAATGCTTTTTATTACATTATATGTGCTATTGAATAGTGAACTACTGTATTGTTAAATTTATTCAACTATTAATTCTCCAAAATGGTCATAAAGTAATTTTAAACCAATAGCATGGTTTTCGTTTAAAAGTTCATATGCTTCACGAAGTAACTTATGTCTTTTGTTATAAAGTGTAGTACATGTAAATGTGTTTGAATAGCAACAAGGACAGACAATCCCCATAATGGCCGTGTTAAAAGCAACAATAGTATTCTGCTCTGGATCAATCTTACAATATAAACGAATAGAATTACCTGTGTCTGTATTTGCAATGATTGTAGCCATGTTATCTTCCTTACGAATATTTCCGTTAGAATCCATCTCTAAAATTGCACTTGTTAGTTTCAATTACTTTCACTCCTTAATTTTATATACAATTAGAATTTGAGGAGTATCTAAATAAACAAAGCTTATATTTAGATACATGACATTTCATAAGTTAATACAATTAATATTATATAATATATATATTAAAAAATAAAGTGTTCGTTAAATAGGAATTTAACGAACAGTTGAGGAAATGTGAGTTAAACTCCCCTCCTATCTTAATGTACTGTACAAAGGCATGAAACTCTAAACTCTCATTTTTGGGACTAGCTTGGGCCAAGAAAATCCAAACTAAAGTTTTATAGATTTACAGAACTAAATACATGTGATCTTGTGTGAACGTATATGTTTAAATACTACGTTACTTTTATTTATAAAAAAGGCATCCTAAGATGCCTATCTATTCTGTAACAAATTTAAATACATAGTACATAAAAAATAGACAAGATAGATAGGCTAGCCTGCCAGCAACGGATTCTCTCATAAATTTCATAAGTATGACTTTGACAAGCAATGCTAAGAATAACGGTATAAATAGTACCATAGCAAGTTTGATCGCTATGTCATTCATTATTGGATTAAATGGTTCGAAATTAATTATAATATTCACTTACCTTTCTCTTATCGTTCTATTTAAAGAATAAAATTATACAAATAAACTCGCTAAAAAGATACCATAAGGTTCCTTCCTCCAACTGAACAATCTTAATTTTAACCGGTTCTTTTGCAAATATAAGACGCATTTCAGGGAACAATCAGGATTCCTACCGAAATTGTTCTTTTTTGTCATATGCATGGCTTCTACTCCTATATAATATTATCCTTTATAACAAAAAAGCACTGCTATGATTTCTAGGAGTATTGAAAATGTTCTATCGTACTAAATTCACTTTATAAATAGAACATATAATAAAAGACCTTGCTACACAAAATAGCAAGGTCTAGATATAGTAAAATAAGCACCTTAGAGATTTATAGGTGCTTTTATTTAAATTCATTTCCACAAAATAAAATGTAAAAAACTAAAAAAGCAAAAAGGACACTTTTTTAGTTTTTTAGCTTCCCAGCACAAATTTGAAAAAAGATTTCAAGCTATCCTTCACTATCTTTAAATTTTCCTCTTAAATTCTTCTCAAAGATAACCCTATTATCTTCCATCTTATTATAAGTTTGAAATAAAGCTTCTCTTTTCTTTTTTCTTACCCTTGGTTCTGGAGGATAACATGACGGACATTTTGCAGCCCCTTCATGTCTAGCTTTGACCATTGCTTTATATTCATGTCCACACTTACCACAAATCCACCATGCTCTTTCGTTACATCTGGTAGATGTCTCCTCTGGTGTTGTTACACCATATACTTCTTTATTCTTTGTAGGATGCCATTCTTTTGCTATTTCTGGGTTATGAAGAGCAATTGACTGTTGATACTTTTCACAAGTTCTACATCCCTTACCATTTTTCACTCTTAAATTTATTTTTTCTCTCCACATATGACCTTCTTTACAAACCCACATTACTTCTTCATTTGAAGTATAAATTGCCTCATATGGATTTCGGAATTTCTGCCGATAACATGTGTCAAAGATACAAAACTCCTTTGCTATCTCTGGATACATTGTTGCTAATGAGTTGTCTTTGCAAACTTTCTTATTTGAACAGTATGGACACACAGTTTTATCATGAAGTCTACTTCTAACAGACTCCTTCCACTCATGACCCTTACCACATATCCACCATCTAACATTCCAATTCTCTTCATCAATCATCTCATTATCAGGTGTTACATCTGCATTTCTTTTGAAATTCCATTGCTTAGATAAATCTGGATCAATACATCTAAGTGATTTAGCTTCTATTTTATTAACATTGTTTAATTTATCTAGCTGCTGCTTTTTCTTCATACACTTTGGACAAAGCTCATCTTCAACTTTCAGCCTATCATTAGGAGTTGATCCCCAAACATGTCCCTCAGAGCACTCCCACCAAATATATTCGTAACTTCCATATGTAATATCTTCAGGATTCAAGTGACCATTCTTGATAGGATGCCATTCACTTAACAGCTTTTTAGAAAGACCTGTATTTATAAGTAAATTAATCATAGTATTCTCACCTCTACTTTTCTGATTCAATCCACCATTTGTCTGCGTTCAATTCTTCTGTAGTCATCTCATACTCATCTAATTTAACAATTTCATTTTCCCTATTAAAAAAGCAAGGCTTTACAAATATAGAAGCATTTCTATAACTATAACTTTCACCTTTATACGCTTCAATTTTAGAAATTTCTAGCTTATAAACATATAATGGATGTGAATATATTTGTCCAACTTTAAAAGTTTTATCACTATTGTTTTCCGAAGAAATCTCTTCAACTATCACTTTACTTGGAGTACCATGGAAATGACTATCCCACATTACGTTTCACCCTAACTTTAAATTTATTTAATTCTATTGTATCAGAATATTCACACGTGCAATTAGGAAAAAGGTATAATTTTATCATTATTTTCATCTATTATAATAAAATAAGTTAAAGATATTACTGGCTAAGTAGTTTAGAGTTTTTTGTCCTATGTTCAAAAGGTTTAGACTTTCATGTCCTGTTATTAAGACATGAAAGTACCTACAAAATTTATAATAATGGCTATTTATCAAAGATTCTTTATAAGTTTTTAGTTTAGAGTTTTTTGGAACTTGATTGGATAAGAAAATCAAGTTCCAAAACTTTATTGATATACAGAACTAAATACATGTAATCTTGTGTGAACGTATAGGCTTAAATACTACATTACTGTTATTTATAAAGAAAAGACATCCTAAGATGTCTTTCTACTCTGTAACAAATTTAAATACATAGTACATAAAAAATAGACAAGATAGATATGCTAGTCTGCCAGCAATCGATTCTCTCATAAATTTCATAAGTATGACTTTGATAAGCAAGGCTAAGAATAACGGTATAAAAAGTACCATAGTAAGTTTGATCGCTATGTCATTTATTGTTGGATTAAATGGTTCAAAATCAATTATAATATTTACTTACCTTTATGCAACTTCTTATTTATATAGTTTAATATAAATAAACTCGCTAAAATGATACCATAAAGTTCCTTTCTCTAACTGAACCACCTTAATTTTAACCGGTTCTGGTGCAAATATGCATGGCCTCTACTCCTATATGATATTACCCTTATATAACCAAAAAAAGCAACGCTATGGACGCTTTAGCCTACATATTCTTCAACTTTACTAAAGATACCATTAATAGATGGAGGGGTATAATTATAATCGTTATCAGTGAACATTAAAAAAGATGATTCCGATTGAATATCGGAACCATCTTTTCCGGGCTTGATTTTTCAGTTTTTTTTTATTAAACTGTCCATTTTAAAGGGTACATTTCAGTTGACTCCGCACCTTTTTAAAAATAATTTATATGAATGTAAATCGCCTTTAACACCACAGTAAAATCTATAATATCAATGTTACATCTTACTACTTTGTATCCCATTTTTCTAAATGGAAGTAGAACAATACCCCATCTTTTGTATTAGTTACACCGTACTTTACATTATGTAAATCTAATATATTTTTTACAATTGAAAGTCCAAGACCCGTTCCACCATATACTCTTTTTCTTGATTTATCCACTCTATAGAATTGATCCCATATTTTATCTATGTTTTCTTCTGCTATATGTGCCCCTTTATTTTCAAACCCTATATATACGTCATGTTGTTTCTCGTTTACATCTATCACAATGGTTCGATTCGCATCTGTATAGCGAATCGCGTTGGTAAACAAGTTTGTTATGACCTGTTCTAACAGATGTGTTTTACCTTTAACACAAACATTATCTATATTTAATTTGATGTGTAGTGATTTTTCTTTAATTTGAACTTGTAAATCTTTTGCTGCCTTTTGAATTAAATTCCCTATATTAACCTGCTCCATCTGTATTTGGTACGTTCCGGATTCATATTTAGCCAAATTCAACATTTCATCTATTAACACATTCATTTTCTCTATTTCTTTTTCTAATGCTTCCCAATAATATTGATTCATTTCAGGCGCGATTCCATCTTGCAGCATAGATGCAGATATTTGCATGACACTGAGTGACGTTTTTAATTCATGCGAAACGCCTGCAATGAAATCTTTTCGTGTCTGTTCTAATTTTTTCTCTTTTTCTAAGTCTGTTTTTAACTGATTGATATATCCTTCCATTCTTTCTGAGAGTTGATTAATATTAGAGGAAAGCTCACCAATTTCATTTTTTGATTTGATAGAAAGCTTATCTTGAAATTGAAATTGCATTATTTTTTTCGTTGCTTCATTAATTTTTAGTAATGGTTTGGTAATAATTCTTGAATAATATAAACATACAACCAGCGATAGAATCAGCACAAATGCTATAATATATATATAATAATCACTCATTACATCTGTCACTTTTGTAATCGGTTGTAACGAAGACAATGTATAAATGAATTCATTTACTTGTCCATTTTGCATGAGTGGTTTTATCGTTTCTAGATACTTGATTCCATCTATACTGATTTCATTCTGAACCCATTCGTCTCCTTGTAATTTCACTTTATCGCTGATCCATTCCGATTGAAATTGCAAAATACGATTTGCAAACACCTCATTACTATACAATGTATTATTCATTTTTGAATTGAAGTAAACTGGGAAATTTATCTCTGTTACAATTCCCTCTAAGAAATAATATTTCTCACTTTCTTCTTTTGAAAAAACCTTCATACCATTTTTAGCACCAGACATCATATATTTATCAATCTGATAATAAGTAGGTGCAACAAAATTTCCATCATAACCTTTTATTCTCAATGTTGTAGGAATCACTATGTCTTTATTCGATCTTTTACTTACTGTATCCATGATAGCTAGTTTAGTCGTTTTATTGAGTAAACTTGTAATTAATATACTGAAATTAGGATCCATATCTTTCTTTGCATTGATTAAATTATTAAACACAACCTTAGAGGATCGACTCGAATCATTTTTATCAACTGTTTTTATATAATGATCTCCTGATGGTAATTTCTTGATATTGGCTTCTTTATCGAGCCTAGCAATCATAATACCCTGCTGATTAGCATACGAGAGTTCCTTCCTCTGGAGTGTATTTTCATCCTGTTTATGAGCTTCATAAAATGTATAGTACCGTTGTAATTGCTTCTGAACATTTTCTTTTTCTTTATCTATATATAAGTATTTCATCACATACATTTGTCCGAAAAAGATAGCTGCGATAATCATGCAACATAGTAAAAAGGTAAGAGAAAATAACTGAAACACAATCTTCTTTCTCATCATTTTTCTACCTCAAATTTATAACCCGTACGAACAACTGTAATAATGTGTTTTGCTTTCTCACCAAGTTTTAATCGTACATTACGCATATGTGCAGTTAGTGTTTTATCATCTCCATCATAATCGTATCCCCAAATATTTGTGATTAACTGCTCTCTTGATAGTACTTGTTCCTTGTGTTGCATTAAAGAGTGTAAAATTTCATATTCTGTATGTGTAAAATCTATTTTTTGTCCATCTATTGAAACAGAACGTGCTGATTTATCTAAGCGAATACCACATAAATTAATACAGTCCTGATATTGTACTTGTTGATTTGTATCTTTGAACAAACGTTTTGCTCTCGCTAATAAAATAGACGGTTTAAATGGTTTTGTTACATAATCGTCTGCCCCAAGTTCAAATCCAAGTAACGTATCATCTTCATCACTTCGTGCCGTTAATAGGATAATAGGAACATTAGAATTCTTTCGAATACGTCTACACACTGACCATCCATCCATTAATGGGAGCATAATATCCAAAATAACTAAACTGATATTATGCTCTTGTTCAGCAAACAAATCTAGCCCAATTTGACCATCTTCCGCTGTAATTACTTCATATCCATCATGCGAGAAATAATGGGCTACAGTCTCTCGGATAATCTGTTCATCTTCAACTATTAAAACTTTTTTCATCTCTATTCTCATCCAATCTACGTTCGTTTTACATTGAAACTGTCATCGCTTGTCTTCCCATTTGAATCCAGGCTTGTTCAAAACTATTCCGATCAATTGCTCTGTGTTTGTCCTTCTTTAGTGGATCTTTAATATATACATATTGTTCATCATAATCGGTCACAACGACACTATGCTGGTGATATGTCACTTTCATTTCTCCTGCATCTGTACGCCATGTATAAAATTCATCATCAGGTAACCGTTTAAAACGGGCATTTGTTAATACCCATACAGGTTGCCCTCTGTCTATCGCCTCATATATTTGCTGAGGTTCTTTGTGACTTAGATCCTTCACTTTCTCTTCTGAAACATACTCCTTTGCCAATTCTAAAATCGGCTCTACATAAACACCTAGTCCAGGTTTATCAAATGTAGCTATATCCCCAATAAACCCTTTGTGCATATTCCCCTTTATACCCTTTCCCTGAAATGGTACAGACTTTATCTTTGCAGCGAGTTCCATCTTATCGACTTGTACACCTGAAAATTGCAACACCATAGCAAGGCTCGTTACTTCACAACCTCTCATTAATTCTGGTTTTTGTAGAATCAGCGGCACATCCAATGGCCTTACTATCACTTTTTCTTGCTCTATGGGCCTATTTTCTTTTTCAAGTACCTTTTCTGATTCTACTGATTCATTTCTCATATATTCTACTTCTGATTTTGCATTCTCCTCTTGTGGTATTGCAGGTTGTATTTTAGTAAATATAGGAATATCACCATGTGACATACCAATGTTTGTATTTAATACTGATAGTGTAAATACAAACAGGGTTGTTTTTCTAAATGGATTCATCATTATCTCTCCTCGATGCTTTATAAGGAGAGTGTAATTTGTTTATATTTAGATAAAATCATATTTATAGAAAGACAAAGTAAAATTCATATCAAGATTATATAAAGATAATTGCTTTACGTATTAATCTTATGTGCTACAAATATTGCTTTCAACAAGCAATATTTAACTTCTTTAAGTTCACGTTCTAATTTTTCGTACTTTGCAAAAAGTCCTCGAATTCTTTTCATTAAAGTATAATCTTCGAGATTTTAGGTATGTGGTTTGATTATTATTTACAAATCCTATTGCTATATGGTAATTACTATTTATCAACAATTATTTGTGAGATTTTAGTTTAGACTTTTATGTCTTTCTACACTTGTACATGGACATAAAATAGATACTTTTTAGAAGAGAAAGTATCCATTTTCATGAATATCTTTTGTTACTTATGTAGAATTAAATTTTAGTTGAATTTCACATTTAATTAGGTTTTACTATTTAGTTTTGTTTCAAATGCAGTTAAATTAGTTGAAGCCTTACTAAAATTTGGTTCAGAAAGTTGTTTAGGTCTTCGTACTTCTGTCTTCTATTGGAGCTACACCTTGTATCTCTTGTAATATAGAATTTGCTACATTTTCTCTATAAAATTCTTCAACTATATTTTTCAAATAAATACAATTTCTTTATTCCTTGAATAAAATCAATAACTCGGCATACAATACCTCTGCATCGAGCAGTTAGACTGGGCTAACTGCTCTTTTATTGAATAAATTTTTAGGGCATGTTAACAATATAGGTAATCCAAGTTTGAATACGAATAAACATTGTATTCATAGTATTTACTAGAGCAGTTAGTTTTTTCTAGCTGCCTTTTTGAGTTTTTCCGAATAAAATTCTAAATTATGTGTTCACGAGTAATAATGGTAGATAAAGAAATAGGAATTCATCATTTATTTAGTTGAGTGGATATGCAGGGGAATTTACTCCGTTATTGGATAAGGACGGAAAGTCAATGTTAAAACTATATATTCGAATAAAACAATTTATATTATTCAACTATATGGTAGCTTTAGTTTCACAAGGAAATAAACAACTTTATTATCTGTTTTGATTTCAGAAGTAAAGCTGAACTTAACTTTTTTAAAAGGAGATACTACAATTTAAGCAGTGCCTCCTTTACGTTTTTATAAGTGAGTTTTAATGACCTTATTGTTTCTATTCATTATGTCCAATGCTATAGATGGGCTGATGCAGCTTGAATTCACAGTGACTTCTTTAATTTTGTTTTTCCTTTTCTTCTAGGAATGAGCAGTTAGTTTTCTGCTGAATGCTCTTTTATATTAACTTGTTTGTCATCATATATTACGGATATGTAGCTATTAACTCATAGGGTCTTCTTTTAAAGAGCACTTGTACCTAGTGCTCTTTTTAGTTTCCTTATTTAGCTCACTTTTAATTTTACATAATATTTTTAATTCCGTTTATACTATAGTTGTAACTTTAAGTTACAACGTATTGTGGGTATCGTTATTGTTGGACAATAAAGCAGTTAGTTCATTGAGCTAGCTGCTTTATTATTTAAATAATAACAACATTAAACCTCTCCCTATAAATTGTTATTCATAACATCATTA
This sequence comes from Bacillus cereus group sp. BcHK124, assembly GCF_027712065.1. NCBI lineage: Bacteria > Bacillati > Bacillota > Bacilli > Caryophanales > Bacillaceae > Bacillus > Bacillus cereus group sp. BcHK124. Next base: position 28,502 of record NZ_JAQFPJ010000013.1, on the reverse strand, counting down.
GTTACTATATTTTAGTTTTATTTCCCACTTTTCCAGCATATTCTTTAAGAAGGGTGTTTAGCTAAAAAAGTTACCTCCTTATCGATGAGCACTCACTTATGTAGTGCTCCTTTTCATGCTGTACAATTCTGTTTTACTTGTATAATTATATATAGTTTCTTTTTTGAACCTCCCACATTCTTTTTTACAAGTTGCAATGAAACAGTTAGCTTTTTTCTAACTATCCTGTTTTTATTTTTCACTTTTTAGTTAAACGTACATATATTAACTTTGAACAATGGCCAATAGGATACTTAACCTACCTCTCTAAGAGCACATTTATATCTGTGCTCTTTTTTGAGTCACTTTAAAATAACGATTTTGTTTAGTTATCATTTGATTAATCATATTTAAAATTTTTTAACATATCTTAATTTTAATCAGGAATTACACTACCCCCCAGTAGATCTGTAGTTCCTGTAATTGAGCCTATAACTCTGATTAGAACCTGTTATAAACAACAGGTTCTATTTATGGTCATTCTTCATCCCCATCGTTGCGATAGGTAAGACTTTGAAGTTATCTCCATCTTTTGCGCCACTTAACACTGTACGTGCGAAATTCACTACATTCAAACACCTCTAGGCTACATTAAGCAATACAAACTTTATTAATGTATTCATTTCTAGCTTGAAGATAAAAAAATTCATGATTCCACATATTTATATTCTCTATCCATTTTGGATACTTTAAAAATGGATACTTATTTTATACATATTTTACTTGTATGATTTTAATCAAAATGTGAGGTGGTCGTTTATGATAAAAGGCTATGCAGCATTGCTTATTATAGATGTACAAGTGGGTTCATTTAAAGAAGAAAGAATGCTATATAAAGGAATTGAATTATTAAAAAACATTCAATTGTTAATCCATAAAGCTCGTACTGTCCAAGCGCCTATTTTTTACATGAAGTTTAATGGGAAAACAGGATCTTTATTAGAGCATGGAAATCCGGAATGGGCAATTCATGAATCTGTAGCTCCACTATCTGAAGATATCGTTCTTGAAAAAAACCACCCTGATTCATTTCATGAAACAAGTCTTCAACAAGAATTGAATAAAAGGGACATCGAACACATTGTGATTACAGGCGTTCAGTCTGAAATATGTATAGATGCGACGTGTCGACGTGCATATAGCTTAGGGTATGATGTTACTCTTGTTGAAGATGGGCATAGTACATATGACACTACATTATTATCGGCATCCCAAATTATTAAGCATCATAACGATATAATAGGTGAATGGTTTGCTGATTTGAAAAAAGCTCAGATAATTGAATTTTAATTAATCTTGAATAGGTTTTTCTTGATAGATATAGTACGAATCATTTAAATTTAGCTAAGGTATTAATCCTGTTTCCTATTATTAAATATATGTTTTACTGTATGCGATAATGTAATAATTATATTCTAATAATTAAATGCCCCTTTTAGGGCTACAGACACACCGTTATTAAGTAACAAAAAGCTTATTTTTTTCATTTTGGGGTAATTCTAAATTCTTAAGTTGATGGGCATGTGGTGCTATCCAAAAGTCAAAATAAACAAAATAGAGGAACAAATGCAGTTTTATAAATCAATGTTTGTGTCCCTGGAGTTTCCTTTAATGTTAATATTAACTGATTTAAAAATAGCCCTTGTTACTATTAAATTCCTTCCAATGATTAAGGAAGGAATTTATAGTTCAATTATACATGTTCCTTTTGATTGTTTATATGCATATCGTATTTTGACCAAAACTATATGCAAATGAGGTGAAAAAATGCCCATTACGAATCGATTTTCTACCACTACTAACGGGGCACTTGCGATTACAGGGAACACACTAGGTTTAAGTAAAATTAGTAACCAAAACCGTGCTGGTACAATCGGGGCAATTGGTGCATTCGTAACTACGAATACCGCTTTACAAGTACCTACTTTTCCTGCTGGTACAACGTTAAACTATACACAAAATAGTTCTACCGCTGTATTAAATATCCCTGCTGGTAGTACGATTCTTTACGCAGAACTCGTTTGGGGTGGAAACTATTTATCTCGTGATCAAAACATTACGAGTGTTTTAGGAAACCCTGTTTCTTTTACTACACCTGTTTCAACATACCCAATTACCCCTTCGGCTGTTACAGCTTCAAATCAAACTTTCGTTTCTGGATCTGTCACATTTGGATTCTATACACGTTCTGCAGATGTAACATCTCTCGTTCAAGCTGCTGGATCTGGCTCTTATACAACTGGCTCTGTCCCTGGACTTGTTGATCCTTTAGATGCTTCTAATGGGGCTATCAATTCTTCTGGATGGACGCTCATTGTCGCTTATCAAAATGGGACATTGCCAGCAAGAAACTTAACCATTTATGTAGCGGGTAACCGTGTTTCTGCTGATACCGGTAGTGCAGATGTAGCTGTTTCAGGATTTTTAACACCTTCCGGAGGACCTGTAAGCGGACGATTATTTTTGAGTTCTACCGAAGGGGATGCTGATTTAATTGGGGATCAGGCTCTATTCGGACCAAATTTCAGTTCATTAAACGCTTTATCCGGACCAAATAATGCCATAAATAATTTCTTCGGTTCCCAAATTAATAATGCTGCAGGAAACTTAGATACAACAGGGACATTTGGAACGCGAAATCAAAGTGCTTCTTCAGGTACAAACATCTCTGCAGGAAGACAAGGCTGGGACATTACTTCCATTGATATTTCTCCCTATTTAACAAATTCTCAAGTATCTGCCGCAATCCGTTTAACAACTAACGGAGATGCATACATGTTAAATACAGTCGGTTTACAAATTAATATAAACTCACCTAATATACAAGCAACGAAAAGCGTGAATAAAAGTGTAGCTACAATTGGAGACATTCTCACTTATACAGTTACTATCCCTAATACCGGACTTCTTCCCGCCAATAACGTTATTTTGACAGACATTCTCCCTAATGGGACTTCCTTTATACCTGGCACTGTAATGGTAGATAACATACCACAAACAAATGCAAATCCTGCCGCTGGTATATCTCTTGGAACAATCAATAATGGTGCTTCTCGTACAGTAACTTTCCAAGCGACTGTCGTTTCTCTGCCAAATCCAAATCCGATTTCTAACACTGCTAATATTACATTTCAATATACACCAATCGCCGGTGGAACGACCTTTAACGGTCTTGCAACAAGCAACTCTGCTGGAACACAAGTTAACCTCGCAGATATTAATGGCACAAAATCAGTTAATAAACTTTTTACCGATATTGGTGAAACGCTAACTTACAGTATTGCCTTAGCTAATATAGGAAATATCGCTGCAACAAATGTTATATATACGGACCCGATTCCTAGCGGGACTACTTTCATTCCAGGGAGCGTAACTGTGAACGGAGTTACCCAAGCTGGCGCAAATCCCGCTACTGGTATATCAATTGGATCTATTGCTGCTAATTCTACGACTACGGTTTCATTTCAAGTATTCGTTCCTTCTATCCCGCAAACAAATCCCATATTAAATAGTGGTACAACAACTTATCAATACATTCCTGTGCCAAATCAACCGGCAGTAAGCGGGACTGATACGACGAATATTGTCTCCACTCAAGTGAATAATGCTACTGTAACAATGACGAAAGCAGTAGATAAAAATTTTGCAGATATTGGTGATATACTAACGTACACCGTTTCCTTTACAGGTACAGGTAATACGAATGCAAACAATGTTATTTTTACAGATGTCATTCCTACTGGAACAACTTTTGTTGTAAACAGTGTAACAATTGATGGCACGACACAAGTGGGCGCAAATCCCGCTAACGGTGTGAACATTGGATCCATCCCAACTGGTACAACAAAAAATGTTTCATTTCAAGTAGTAGTAAATACAATACCCGCGTCAAACGTCGTATTTAATGGATCAAGCGCTTCTTATCAATATACCGTCAACCCTAGCCAATCACCAGTTACAAAAAACATTTCTTCTAATCTCGTTTCCACTCAAATTAATAATGCGAATGTAACATTAACAAAATCAACTAACAAACAATTTGCCACAATTGGCGAAACGATAAGTTATACAATCCTTATTACAAACAGTGGAAATACAGCTGCAACTAACGTACAGCTAACAGATTCACTTCCAAATGGAACGATATTAACACCAGGTTCGGTAACACTCAACGGTGTTTTACAAAATGTAGATTCACTCGTTTTCGTACCTATTGGTACAATACCAGGAGGAGCTACTTTCACCTTATCCTTTCAAGTAACAGTCATCAATATTACGACCCAAAATCCTATCATTAATAACGCCTTCGCTTCTTATCTATATACTGTAAATCCAAGTTTGCCACCGACTTCAAAAACAGCAAATTCTAATTCTGTTACATCAACAATTAGACTAGCAAATCTCCATGCTAATAAATCTGTAGATAAAACGTTTGCGGAAGTTGGTGATGTATTAACTTACACCTTTGCTCTTACTAACGATGGAAATGTTGCAGCGAACAATGTATTACTATCTGATTCAATTGCGAATGGAACCGCTTTTGTCCCAAACAGCGTTATAGTTAACAGTGTTACTCAGCCAGGCGTTACACCAGCTAGCATCAATATTGGTAGCATCAATGCTAATACTACAATTACAGCTTCATTCCAAGTAGTAATCACTAGCATTCCAAATCCAAACCCTATTTCAAATAGCGCTTCCATCTCCTATAACTTTATCGTTGATCCAAACACTTCACCTGTAAGTAAGAACACTACTTCAACCACTACATTTACTCAAGTAAACGATGCAAATGTCATTTCAGCCAAAACAGTGGATCGAGCGTTCGCTACCGTAGGGGATATATTAACTTATACTGTTACTTTGACGAATGCAGGAAGTGTTTCTGCTGATAGCCCTACTTTCGTAGATACGAATCCAGACGGTACTACCTTTATTCCAAATACTTTTCTTATTAATGGTGTACTTCAAAATAACGCAGATCCAAATATAGGTGTTCCACTACCTTCCATTGCTGCTAATGGCTCACTTACTGTCTCTTATCAAGTAACCGTCACCTCTTTACCAACACAAAATCCAACATTAAATTCATCTAGTACACAGTATAGCTTTATTCTAAATCCGGGCGATCCACCAACTATAGAAACATCTGTAAGTAACACTGTAAGTACACAAATTAATTTAGCAAATGTAGTGATTGTCAAAGAAGTAGATTTAACTATCGCCGATGTCGGGCAACCAATCACATATACAATTTCTTTAGCTAATCTTGGCAATACTACAGCAAATAATGTTATTGTTACCGATATAATCCCTAATGGCTCCACTATCGTACCAAATAGTATTTTTATAGGTGGTACTTTACAACAAGGTGCAGACCCTAGTACCGGTCTTCAAGTCGGCTCCATTCCTTCAGGTGGTTTTACAACGATTGTTTTTCAAATAAGTGCAAATAGTTTACCTTCACCAAATCCAGTTCAAAATAGCGCTGCACTTCAATATAGCTTTATCGCAGATCCAAGTTTACCTGCCGTTGTCAGAAACGCTACTAGCAATATAGTAACGACGCAAATTAATACTGCTAATATTGTTGCCACAAAACTAACAAGTACAAATTTCGCTGATGTTGGCGCTGTCATAACGTATGCAACAATTTTAACAAATAACGGCAATATCCCTGCTTCTAACGTAACGTTTACAGATATCATTCCAGCTGGTACCATCTTCCTTCCTAATACTGTAACGATTAACGGTGTCCCTATAGCAAATGCAAACCCTGCTAATGGCATTTTAATTGGGACGATAGGAGCGAATTCATCACGTACTGTTGCATTCCAAGTTTCTGTACCAACTATTCCTAGTCCAAATCCGATTACGAATCAATCGAGCACTACATTCCAATACACATACGACGCATCCAAATCAGTTGTAACGCAGATGGTGGCCTCTAACACCGTACAGACAACTATTAATAACGCTACGATTGCCGCTGTAAAATCGGCAGATAAACACTTTGCTAACGTAAATGATATTATTACGTATACAACTACTTTAACGAATAACGGGAACACACTTGCATCAAATGTAATTTTTACAGATGTAATTCCAAACGGAACATCATTTATTCCTAATAGTGTAACAGTAAATGGCAATACACTTCCTAATACAAACCCAGCAAGTGGAATTGCAATTGATCCAATAAACCCTAATACAAGTGCAACAATCTCATTTCAAGTAATAGTAAATTCCATTCCTAGTCCAAATCCAATCCCGAACCAAAGCAATACAGCGTACCAATATGTCATAGATCCTAACTTACCTCCAGCGTCCGCCAATGCGTTAAGTAACGTAATAACAACTCAAATTAATAACGCTACAATCGTCGCTACGAAGTCAGTGAATACACCGACAGCTGCAATTGGGGATATCGTTACTTATACGATTGCAGTTACGAACACAGGGAATATCCCTGCTAGCGCTACAGTTTTAACAGATGGACTCGGTGCAGGCGCCTCATTTGTGCCAAACTCTGTAACTATCGATAATATTCCGCAGCCAGGGTTAGATCCATCACTTGGTATTCACTTAGCAGATATTCCCCCAGGAGATACTGTATTCATTACTTTTCAAGCACAAATTTTAGCGATACCACCTAGTGGCACATTAACAAATAATGCTCTTGTAAATTATGAATATACCGTAAATCCAAACCAATCACCCGCTGTTGGTAGTACAGTTACGAATACGACGGTTACGCCAATTATTGATGCAACTCTTTCTATAAATAAAACTGTCAATTCAAGATTTGCTACTATTGGAGATACACTGACTTTCACTGCTATCATTACTAATTCCGGTAATACTACCGCAAACAATGTTATTTTTACAGATGTAATTCCAAATGGTACATCATTTATTCCAAACAGTTTTACGGTAAATGGAACAACTATTCCTAATGCAAATCCACAAAATGGTATCAATATTGGCAACTTGAATTCAAATGCATCTGCTACACTCAGTTTTCAAGTAAACATTACATCACTCCCAAATCCGAATCCAATCCCAAACCAATCATCGCTTCAATATAGCTTTATTGTAGGTATAAATGAACCGCCAGTTTCACGAACAGTTCAATCTAATAAAACTTTTACACAAGTAAATACTGCTTCCGTTATCGCAACAAAAACTGCAAGCAGTGCATTTGCTGCTGTTGGAGATACAATTACGTATACAACTACCCTCACCAATAGCGGAAATACTACCGCAAACACACCTGTTTTTATCGATATATTACCACCTGAACTTTCATTCGTTCCTGATAGCGTACAAATTAATACCATCCCACAACTTGGATTTAGACCAGATAGCGGGATTTCTTTAGACTCAATTCCAGTTGGAGGAACGACAACAATTAGCTTTCAAGCTATCGTTGGCTCAATACCAGTTACAAATCCAACTTTGAACCAGTCTAGCACGACATACTCGATCATTGTTGATCCTACCCAGCCGCCGGTGACAGAAACAGCTACAAGTAATCCAACTTTAGTTCAAATTAACGAAGCGATTATTCAAGCAACGAAAAGTGTGGATCGACTATTTTCTGACGTAGCACCTGGAAATTCATTTTTAACGTATACTGTTTTATTGGAGAATATAGGAAACACAACTGCTACGAATATCATTTTTACAGATCCGATTCCAAATAATACAGTGTTTATAGCGGATAGCGTTCGAGTAGGCGGGGTTTTATTACCTGGGGTAAATCCAGCGAATGGGGTACCAATTGGGGATATTATTGCAGGAGATTTTACAAACATTACCTTCCGCGTGCAAGTAGTTAGCATTCCAAATCCAATTTTCACAATTGGACCTGGGGGGCCAAACTCACCAGTTGTAAATGGCGCTTCTATTGATTATCAATTTATGACAGGACCTAATTTACCACTCGTTTCAAGAAGTACGACATCCAATCCGGTTTCGACACAAATAAATTCCGGAGAAATTACACTTGTTAAATCTGTAGATAAAACTTTCGCAACAATTGGCGATACAATTTCTTATACGATTACATTAAGTAACCCTGGAAATGTTACTTCACAAAATATAATTTTCACAGATATTTTACCTGACGGAACGACATTCATATCTGGCACTCTTACAAACGATTCTGGTACACAGCAGATCGGAAATCCAGCTAACGGGATTCAGATTGGAAATATAAATCCAAACGGAACGGCTGTGATTACTCTCAACGTACTTGTTACAAATATTCCAAGTATAAATCCAATTTCTAATTCTAGTTCTGTACAATTTTCACATGTGGTCGACCCTAGCCAACCTTCCGTATCACAAATGAATGTATCTAATGCTGTTTCGACAACTATTAATAGTGCAATTTTAACAACCCAAAAAAGTGCTGATAAATCTATCGTTTCAGTTGGAGATACGATTACGTATACAACTACTATTACAAATACAGGAAATACAGCCGCTACGAATATTACTTTCACAAGCGCTATTCCAGCTAGCATTACCTTTATACCAAATTCATTCACGATAAATGGCGTTCAGCAGTCTGGTGCACAACCAGCACTGGGAGTAACTATACCAAATATCGCACCGGGTGAAACAGTAACTGTTACTTTCCAAGTAAATGTTATTTCTGTTCCCCCTTCAAATTCGATTATGGGTAATGACACAATTTTATATTCTTATACTGTCGATCCAAACGGAACTCCTATTACAACTTCTATTTCAACAAATATCGTTACAAACCCGGTACTAGATGCTATGATAACGATGGTGAAATCTGTAGATCAAACACTTGTAACACTAGGTGATACCATTACCTATACGACAATTTTAACGAATAGCGGTAATACAAACGCTACGAATATTACTTTCACTGACCTCATACCAGATGGTACGACGTTTATAACTGATAGCGTTACAATAGATGGCATCACACAAATCGGGCTCAACCCTAATACAGGTATTACAATTGGATTAATTGCTCCTAACAGCTCAATATCTATAGCATTTCAAGTTACCGCTACTTCTACACCAGCCCAAAATCCTATTGCCAATTCCGCTACTGCTTCTTACACATTTATCGCTGATCCTAATGCCCCTATTGTTTCAAGGACCGTTACTTCAAACACAGTGTTCACTACGATTAATACAGCTACCATTCTTTCATTAAAACAAGTCGATAAATCCTTTAGTCGTATTGGAGACACACTCACTTATACTGTCGCTTTAACAAACAATGGAAACTCATCTGCGCAAAATGTTATATTCACAGATACCGTACCGAGCGGAACAGCATTTATTGCAGACACATTTTCTATTAATGGAATTCTTCAAAGTGGTGCAAATCCAGTGAACGGTGTAAATATCGGAACTATAACAGCTGGGACTACAGTAACAATTTCGTTCCAAGTTACTGTAACGTCATTACCAACTGAAAACCCCATTGTAAATTTCTCATCAACATCGTACCAATTAGTCTCACCGCCTGATGCAGAAACTTCAATTAGCAATCCTGTTTCAACGCAAATTAAAGAAGCACTATTATCCATGACGAAAAATGAAAGTGTATCCTTTGCAGATATCGGGCAAACTGCTTTTTACACTACTTCTATTTCGAATATAGGAAATACAGATGCAACTAATATTGTATTCACAGATGTATTACCAAATGGAGTCACATTTGTTCCTAACACATTAACTGTCGATGGTGTTTTACAACCTGACGCGAATCCAAATACAGGTGTATTACTTGCAACACTTCCGCCTAATGAAATATATAGTATCGTCTTTCAAGTTACAGTGAACAGCATTCCCCCTATTAATCCAGCACCAAATACAGCATCAACAACATATGAGTTTACTGTTGATCCTGTTAATCCTCCAGTATTAAGTGCGGCTACTTCCAACACTACGCTTCTTCAAATAAACAACGCGAATATTATAAGTACAAAAACAACAGATCTTACTTTTGCGGATGTTGGTAATACAATAACATTTACACTTAACCTCCCGAATACAGGGAATGTGACTGCAACTGATGTTACCGTTATCGATACGCTTGATAGCAATTTAACTTTTGTTCCAAACAGTTTCACAGTTAATGGGCAAACCATTCCAAATGCTGATTTATCTACTGGTGTAAATATCGGTTCAATTAACGGTGGTACTGCAGCAATTATCACATTCCAAGCTACCGTTACAACCCTACCAATCAACAACCCTATTTCTAATTCAGCTCTTACCACTTATCGTTATATTGTTGATCCAGACCAGTCACCTATTACAACTTCCAATCAATCTAATACAACGACAACACAAATTAATAGTGCTATTCTTACTGCACAAAAAAATTCAAATGTGTCAACAGTAGATATTGGGCAAGATATCATCTACTCCGTTACAATTACAAATAGCGGAAATGTTAATGCAACGAATGTTATTTTTACCGACGTTATTCCAGACGGAACTTCCTTTGAACCAAATAGTTTTACACTTAATGGAACTATTATCGAAAATGCAAACACCATTACAGGTGTCCCAATTGGTGATATCGCGCCAAACGAATCTGCCATTGTAGAATTTCATATTACTTCAAATGAAATCCCGGCTATTAATCCAATTACGAATCAAGCTAGCGTTAGCTTTCAGCATATCGTTAATCCAGATAATCCTCCTGTTTCAAAAAACATTACTTCAAATAGTGTTATCACAACAATTGAAAGTGCTATTTTAACTACTACTAAAATCGGTGATAAAGCTTTTGCAACGATTGGTGATACAATTACGTATACAACTACAATTACGAATACTGGAAATATCCCTGCCAATAACGTTATTTTCTCAGACCCGATACCATCGTGGACACAATTTGTTGCCGGATCCGTTATTGTTGATGGCACTCCATTACCATCCACTTCTATTACCAGCGGTATTGGCATAAATACGATCATTCCAAATCAAACTGTAACAATCATATTCCAAGTTCAAATCGTAAGCAATCCATCAACATTCACACCTGAACTCCAAAACTTAGCATTTGTTAACTTCCAATATAACGTAGGCAATGCATTACAGGCTCAGCCTGGCAATGTGGAAACGAACGTCTTCGTTACTTCTATTCATTCAGCAATACTTTCAGCTGTAAAAACTGCTAGTACAGCCTTTGCGAATATTGGAGACACGATCACTTATACAGTTTTAATACAAAATAGCGGCAGTACAAACGCTACGAATGTAAATTTCTCAGACCTCATTCCAGCTGGAACGACCTTTATTGAAAATAGTTTTGCCGTAAATGGAAGTACCATTCCAGGTGCAAATCCAAATAACGGAGTTAATATCGGAACCGTTAGTACGAACAGTTCCTTAACCGTTACTTTCCAAGTCATAGTTACATCTACTCCGCCTTCAAACCCAATTACAAACGTTGCATCCGTTCAATACGAATTTCTTGTTGATCCGACTTCTCCTCCTGTTACAGGCACAATTACTTCTAATAGTGCTTCTACACAAATTAATAATGCTACTGTTACAACGGTTTTAGAAGCAAATCGAACAATTGTATCTATCGGAGATATAATTACGTATACAGCAACATTAACAAACACTGGAAACTTCCCTGCAAACTCGGTATTACTCATTAACGGTGTTCCTGAAGGGGCATTATTTGTTCCCAATAGTGTTACGCTTAACGGAATTTCACTTCCAGATGCAAGTCCAACTCTCGGTATTCCAGTTGGCATTATCGCACCAGGTGATTCTGCTACAATTACGTTCCAATTTCTTGCAAACTCTATTCCGCCACAAGGAGCAATTATAAATCAAGCACTTACAAGTTACACATATATTGTCGATCCAAGTCAACCTCCAGTTACAGCAACATCTTCATCTAATACGGTTAATACAGCTGTCGTTGATGCATCACTATCTGTAATTAAAAATACAGATTCCCTCGTACAGTCTACTGACGGTACAATCACTTACACTGTAGTCGTTCAAAATAACGGGAATACAACTGCAAATACAGTTACTTTAACAGATTTGGTCCCAGAGGGAACTGCATTTATTCCGGATAGTGTGACCATTAATGGTGTTTCAGCTCCAGGTACTGATCCAAACGTAGGGATCTCATTAAACTCCATTGCACCTTCGGAAATCGTCACCGTCACATTCCAAGTTATCGTTCAATCCATTCCAAGCGTGAATCCAATTTCTAATATAGCTCGTATTGACTATACTTTTATCGCTGATCCAACTGCTCCTATCATCTCTCGAACAATTACGTCTAATCCAGCTTTCACACAAATTTCGGATGCGAATGTTCTTTCTTTAAAAGCAGTCAATGCACAACAAGCAACAACAGGTGATATTTTGACCTATACGATAACGCTAGAAAATACCGGAAATATTCCAGCTACGAATCTCATATTTTCAGATACGCTTCCAGAAGGGACTACATTCGTAGACAATAGTTTTACACTTAACGGAACAACTATACTTGGTGCCAATCCAAATGTAGGTGTTACTTTGCCTAACCTAGCAGCAAACGCTACTCACCTTATTGCTTTCCAAGTTCTTATTAACGATCCATTCTCGCAACAATCGATTACAAATCAATCTAATACAACATATACAATTCAACCAGATCCAGGGCAACCGCCTATTACTGAAACATCTACAAGTAATATTGTCATTACAAATTTCGTGCAAGCACAATTAACAATTACAAAAACGTCCAATCCAATAACTGTAGATATTGGCGGAACTATACTTTATATTTCTGAAGTGAAAAATAGCGGCAATGTTGACGCAATAAATATTATTTTTACAGATTCGATTCCAGTTGGGACTACATTCGTTCTCGACAGTGTCACAATTAACGGTGTACTTCAGCCTGATGCAAATCCCGAAAACGGAATACCAATTGGAAAGATTCCACCAAACAGTTCCAAAACAATACTATTTCAAGTACAAACAAATAATCCACCTACTGAAACCGAAATTGTAAATCAATCTTCAGTAACTTACCAATATATAAGTATTCCTACAGCTCCACCAGTGAATCGCTCTGCAAATTCTAACATTGTTACAACATCACTTCAAAATGCGAATATTATTTCCGTTAAAAGCGCAGATGTAACTTTCGTCTCCATCGGGCAATTTATTACCTACACAAATACACTACAAAATATCGGAACGGTTCCAGCTAACAATACGGTGTTCATTGACAACATTCCAGAAGGGACAATATTCATTGAAGATAGCTTATCAATAAATAATGTCATTCAGCCTGGTACGAATCCTGAAAATGGAGTAACTCTCGGCACGATACAACCAGATGAAACAGTCACTATTTCATTCCAAGTACAACTTACAAATATACCTGAAGACAATACAGTCATTAACATCTCAGACACTTCATATGAATACCAAATTGACCCTAGTTCTCCAATTATTCAGCGTAGATCATTATCAAATACAGTAAACACGGAAGTCCGTACAGCAAATGTTAGTGCAATTAAATCTGCTAACAGATCCATTACACGCATCGGTCAAATTATCACATATACCATCGCAGTTACAAATGCTGGTACAGTACCTATTACAAATACTCTCCTAATTGACGCAATCGCTGCTGGCACCACATTCGTTCCAGATAGCATTCTTGTAGATGGCATACCAAGACCTAACGAAAATCCAAGTACCGGAATCTCACTTAATATTATCCTTCCAAACAATACAATTATCGTTACATTCCAAGTAAATGTAGACTCGATACCTTCTCAAAATAACATGAATAATATCGCCGTCATCCACTATGAGTATCAGCCAGACCAAAGCTTACCACCAATTTCAGAAACGACATCTTCCAATACTACAAATATACAATTTATTGATGCCATTCTTATCGCTACAAAATCCGCTAATACAGTATTAGCTAATATTGATGAAACTATTGAATATACAGTACTCATTCAAAATAACGGATCCACTACAACTAACTCCATCTTTTTTACTGATATTATAGAAGATGGAACAGTATTTATTTCGGGGAGTGTAACAGTTAACAACACTGTACTTCCTGCAGCAGATCCGAATATCGGCTTTTCCATCCCGAATATCACATCAGGTCAAGTAGCTACAATAACATTCCAAGTTTCGGTTACGAATTTACCTGCTGCAAACCCAACACCTAATACTGCAAACATCGTCTACGACTTTATTTTCAACCCTGACTTTGCACCAATTCAAAAATCGACTACTTCCAACACTACTTTCGTTCAAATTAATGATGCTGATATCGTTTCACTTAAAACTGTTGATTTGACTTCTGTAACAATTGGTGATGTTTTAACTTATACAACAACTTTAACAAATACAGGGAATACGGATGCTACTGCTCTTGTATTTACAGACAATATTCCTGGTGGAACAACCTTTATAGACGGTAGCGTTTTAGTAAATAACATTCCGCAGCTTAATGCCAATCCAAGTACCGGTATATTGTTAGGAACGATTGCTCCTAACATTTCTATCCCAGTCACATTTTCTGTTACTGTCGTAGCGCTTCCAGCTAGTGGTCGTATTCAAAATCAATCCACTTCTCGTTATACAATTAATAGCGAAGAACAAATATCAACTAGTAATATTACCTTCACTGAAGTTATTTCTGCTAATATAATTGCAACAAAAACAACGCCTATCCAATACGCTGACCTACAAACGATTATCCCTTACACTATTTCCATCACAAACAATGGGAATATACAAGTGGAAAATATTATCGTTACAGATATCATCCCAGCAAATACGAGCTTTATAGAGAATAGTGTTATTGTGAATGGAAGCGCTCGTCCAAATGATAATCCACTTAGCGGGATACAACTTGATAACATTCCGCCTAATACGACAGCAACTATTCTATTCCAAGTACGGGTTACTTCAATTCCGCAAACAAATCCAATCTCTAATACGAGTACAATTGAATACCAATACACGTTACCAAACCAGCCGCCTATTACCGAAACTATTATTTCATCAGCTGCCGTAACAACAATTAATCATGCGACTTTGAATAGTAATAAAACTGTTGACCTTGCATTTGCAACGGTTGGTGATGCGTTAACGTATACGATTACACTAAATCAAACCGGTAATGTTGCAGTAAATGATGTAATCATTCAAGATATTATTCCTCAAGGTACTACGTTTATAGAAAATAGCGTCATTGTAAACGGAGAAACTCTTCCAGGAGTGAATCCAGTAAGCGGCATACCAATTGGTACTATAATTGTAGATGGAGATGCTATCGTTTCATTCCAAGTAACTGTGACTACTATTCCAACACCAAATGAACTAAACAACAACGCAATTACTACTTTTAACTATATAGTCAACCCAAATAACGTACCCGTTACAAATACGACTACAACAAATACCGTCACAACTACTGTCCAAAATGATAATGTCATTGCCATAAAATCTGTTGATGTAACGAATGCCTTACCTGCTCAAACTTTAACGTATACAATTACGATTATGAATAGCGGTAATGTAACGATTGAAGACCTTCTTGTTATAGACACCATACCAATAGATACGACTTTTGTTGCTGGTAGTGTTACGATTAACGGAATCAATCAGCCTAATGAGAATCCGGAAAATGGTATTACGTTAGGAAATCTTGCTCATAATGACTCTGTCATTATTACGTTCCAAGTGACAATATCTTCTTCTACTCTTCAACCTACAATTAATAACGATGCTACTGTTTCCTATACCGTTATCATTGATCCAGATGAACCACCTATTACAATTACAAAGCAAACAAATACCGTTACAACAACATTAATCGAGCCAATAATTAACATTGAGAAAACAGCAGACAAATCTATCGTCGTTATAGGAGATGTTATTACATTCACATTAGAGGTATTTAATGATTCCACAATTCCGACAATTAGTACTTCTGTTATAGACACAATTCCAGCTGGTACAACATTTATAGAAAACAGCGTAACTATTAACGGTACTTCGGTTCCAAATGTTCGTCCAGACACTGGTATTAATATTGGTTCTTTATCTGCAGGTACAGTAGCAACTATAACATTTCAAGTCCTCGTAACTTCTATTCCTTCAAACAGTACAATTATAAATTCTGCAACAGTTACCGCTGCTTTTCAATTGACACCACAGGATCCAATTATTACTTTCATTGTTAATTCAAATATTGTTCGTATACCAGTTCAATTTATAACTACAACAGTCACGAAAAATGCTTCCGTCAGCTCAGCTTATTTAAATCAATATTTTGATTACACGGTACGCATTACAAATACTTCCAAAATTTCACTCTCAAATATTTCGTTACAAGATACTATTCCAGCAGGTTTACAATTTATAAACGGCACTGTCTTTATTAACGGTGAACGCTCTCCACTAGCGAATCCGAATATCGGTTTCCTAGTTGCCACTAATTTAGAGCCAAACGAAACAATTATCGTGTTATTCACAGTACAAGTAATAAGTCCACCTGTTAATAATGAGTTTAAAAATACGGCCAATATTTCGTTACAACTTCAAGTCTCGCCTACCGATCCACCAATTACAGTAACCGTTACAAGTAACGAGAACATCGTCACCTTTGTTCCAGAAAATCCAGATGAAACACTTCCAAATTTAAATTGCTTCTTTGACGGTGAACGCTTCATTCGCATTACTCCTCGAAATATAAGAAATTACCTTTGGGCTTGGATTTGGTGGCAGTAATTAAATAAAAAATAAAAAGCTTGTAATTTGGATGTTATCCAAATTACAAGCTTTTTTGACATGGTACCTCTAGTTACTTAATCTATTTCAAACCTCTGATAAAAAATTATTCAGTCAATTTTTTAGTTGAAAAGAAAATATTAAGAAAAGTAAAAGGTGAAATTGAAAGAAAAGTGTAAAAGCTTGTTCACTTATATAATTTATGTAAGAAATACAGGTAATGTATATGAAGCAATCGAAGTTATGAAAATAAAATATATAATACGGGGTATAGCTAGTATTGATATTTGGCAGCTAATATCTAATTCGGTAACCAATCAAATTAACTCATTTTACTTTCTTGGGTAAAGCTGAACCTGAATGTTCAATTATTGAATGAACATGAACATTAATTTGGGCATCACTAAAATAATTTTCGCCTTGATCCCAATTCTTACGTATTTTCTTCCATTTTTTATAATTATGCCGCTTATATACTTCTCCTAACGCTAATACATCTACCTTATATTTTTTTTGAACAAGCTTTATTGATTTTTGAATCCTTTGTTCCACCTCTTTTGAAATATCCTTCGTTAAGCGTTTTTCATTCATGAATTTTTTATGATCACTAAAATGCAACTCCGCTAAAGCACCTTCGAGAAATAGATGAATATCAAACTTCGGTTTTGTAGTATTTTCAGTAAATACCTGTATTTTTCGGTGTAGCTTATGAATTTCATATGTAATAAGCTGGTCCTTTTTACGTATGGTAAAATAACCTCCTAATTTTTCACCGATTATAAAGTTTATTCCCACTGTCTGTTCGCCGTTTAACATTCCAACACACTTGTTATCCTTCCCACGAAACAACGCAGCCCCATCCATTTCTATCCCCTGTTTTGTAGGTTTTAAGACAGGTAGTACAAAACTTCGGTTTGAAATTATCTTTTCCTGCACGTCACCAATTCTTGCTGCCTCAACCATCTGAGCATTTTTAGGAGGGTGTTCAGCTAGCATATCAATATACTGTGCCGGTAAATTTTCTGGTTTTGCATTTTGTTTCAAGATTGCTTCTGCATTTTTCTCAGAAACAAATAGACGAATATTTCTTCTCATTTCATGATCTCGAATGTATACATCTAACGTATTTTGTAAAACATTTGGATTCGATAGTAATTCTTCAGAAAAAATGATTACTTGTATATGTGGAAAAAATAAAGTACGACTAATCTTTTTAGCGATTATTCGTATTTGTTCAAACACACTATCTCCTTTTGCACTCACATCAATATAATTATTCCCTGCGCCTTTTCCACCTTCTTGCGTTAACTTACTGGGAAGTACCATTTGATACGTCCCTTTCATAATTGGATTAGATTTCTTTTCCTTAACAATATCGTAAGCGGCACCTACTACAAAGCCTCTTTCTTCTATCTCCGCTAACTCAGAGCAACCGCTGATAGCCCCAGCTATAAGCGCAATTGTTATAACTTTAAAAAGACATTTCATTTCCACCATTCCTTCATTTTATCTTATATACAATAAAAATTAGTAAAGGCGCTAACACAATAAATCTCATATCAAATCACTTAAAATCCAAATAAGCCCACTGTGTGAAAAGAAAGTTTGGATAGCGATATCTCGAGGCATAGAAGATGCACCTATACATCACTGGTTGAAGATGCCACAAAAAACAAGTTCCCAACATCTAAGTTTTTCATCTCTATACTCAAATGATTTCAATTATTTTTGCTTCTCAAGATTCATTATAGAACCTTTATTTTTTTGATTAACTTAACAATTAATCTTCATGTAATTAAAAAGATAGATTATTGATTTTTATGAAAGGAAAAGATGTTTATGACACTACATGGACGTTCAGAATATTTACTGAAAGAATGAATGAAAAAATTACACTGTAAGAATAAATTTAATTTTGTGTTTTTTGAAGACAGCAGATGCAACGGACCTGAAGGTAGCTGTTTTAAGATGGGTGGTGAATTCGAACTTTTATTACAAAGAGCAGCTAAATTAGATCCCTTGTTTATTATTCATGGAGGAGACAAGGTTTATACAGTAGAAAAGAAATATGTATAACACTAAACAAAATCATTATCCCTAAAAACAAAATATACGGATTAAATAATTATAAAGTAGACTATTTAGAAAAATAATTATATCTTACCCGGCTTAATCCTATTTTAGCAATGCATGCGCAACCTAATATAGGGGTAGCGTCAGGAAAATGCGGATTTACAACGTTAAGGAATTCAATATAAAAAAGCCTAATTTCTCGGTGTTGCAAGAGCTTAGGCCTTTTTAAAAAACTATAAATACCGTTTGAATTAATATTAGGATCCATCTTGGTACTTCAACTTTCCGGAGTTAACTAAATTAACTTTAACTTTTAAATTCTTTATACTGTGTTCATTTAAGTAAAACGAGTCTGTTTTTACTTCTTCTTTCCATTTTCTTGGATTCTGACGGTATAATGATTCACCTAATTTGTAGATATCTGCATTTATTTCTATTCCTTTTTCAAAGGATTTTAGAATTTCTAATTTGATAATATCTTCAGTTTTTGTAATCAACTCTTTATCACTAATTTCCTTGATCTTCTCATTTATTCCAGCTTGAACTTCAACTCGAATATTAAAAAGTATGGGCTTACTACTCATAATAGGGGAAGTTGTAATCTTAGGTTTCTCTATCACTACGGAAACAACAGCGCTATCATTCTCAATAATCCACACAGGAGATCGAACGTTTTTTTCATCCATCCATCTTAGACCGTTTAAATCAGTCTCAGAAAGCCATCCTTCTAGGCGATTATTCCTTACAAAGAACGCTCCATCATTTCTTAATAATGGTGCTTTTTTGGATTCTTCTTTCCAATTTTCTGTTGAAATTTTAAGTGATGGGATATAAGCAGTTTGCCCCATCGGATCACTATCTCTAATAAATTGATAAAATTGTTTAGGTTGTATGTAAGACCGTTGTTTATACCTTTCCTTTGGTTCATGGAGAATGGTAGACAACCCCGATAATGTAAAAAAGGCTTTTGTTTTAAGTATATCATCAATGGGTTCCTTTGTAGCGTATAAGAGAATATTATAGCGTATTTCTCGGTACCGATTAATAAAATCAATAGAGTCTTTAATATCTTGTCTGAGCAGTCTTTCGCTTAATATTATTGTAGATACATGTCCCCAAAAAAGTCTTTGTTGAGCATCCTTATATAATTGATTTAATGCTTCCGTAATGGTAAAACCTTCACCTCTTCCTATCCACACTGGTGGTTGTTTATCAGGTCTAGCCCCCTCTAACTTAGCAACGTTAGAAAAGTCAAGTAACTGAGCATAAGCTATATATTTTCCTTCTTTAAAATCTATACCAAGAGCTGCAACATAATAAATATCTTGAACTTCTTTAATATTCCAACATCCAGATAACATTGCACTAGTGATAAGCATCATAATTATTAGTTTTATTTTGTGCAGCTTCACTGTTTTCCTTCTCCTTCGTCCGTTTTAGAACTATCATTGGTTCGGAGATAATCAACTCTATGTCTATAACTTCTCCACGGTAAACGAAACAATCCCTTGAAAAAATCTGAACTAGATTTTGGGAAAACTAAAGCTAAGTAAGGGATTCCAAAGGAACGTAATCTTGAGATATAAAGAACGATTACGAATCCGGCAAGCATAAATCCATATAACCCCATCAAAATTGAACATAATAGTACAAACCCTCTGAGTATGGATACTGCTCCTGCTAATATTTGGTTTACTAAGGTATATCCCGCAATAGCAGATAAAGCAGTAATAACAATGACAGAAGGGGAGATAAAACCCGAACGGATTGCAGCATCCCCAATGATTAGTCCGCCTACCACTGAAAGGGTTTGACCAAGGGGGGAGGGTAATCTTTGACCGGCTTCACGGAACATCTCAAAAAGGAACAAAACAATTATAAGCTCAAGTGGTGCTGGAAATGGTAGACCTGATCTTGCAACAGTCACAGTCGCAAGAAGAGGGAAAGGAATTTGATCTTGGTGATAAGCAAGTAATGCCATCCAAAATCCGGGTAGGAAGACAGCTAAAAGAAATCCTATCCACCGATAAAAGCGTGCAAATGATACAGTTAGAAAATTAAAGTGGGAATCTTCTGCAGCTTTTATTAGGGGTACCGCCAGCATTTCGGAAAAAAACCACGCTAAGAGAATATATATAAGAAAAGAGCCAGAATTTACCCCGCTAAGAGTAAATCGGCTCTTTAATATATAAAGGATGCACAGAAAAACCTAGAGGGGTTCAGCCGAGATACTTGTAGAAATGGGTCATAATCATACATTATTTTACAAATACATCTTATCTTGAAGGTATATGGATTATATAAAGTTAAAAATATAGTGTTAAACCCAAAAAAACACCATAACAGTGTTCACGGTGTTTTCCATATTAAAAATAAGACTATTATTTAAGTACTCTGAAACTGATTCATATTGTAGAAATATCCATTTTAAGATAATGATACGCTTCAAAATCTTCATTAAATATATCTGTAACTAATTTTATAGCCTCCGTATCATAAAAGCTCTGATATGTCGGCAGCCGAGGGAAAGATGGATCTGTAATGTCAGCTTCAGCGTAGTTTCCCTTATGAATCATCTTAGGCGCCTGATGATGCCATGATCTCGTTAATGTGTCTAGTGGGATAGTCTGTAAGTTATATTTGTTTTCTATTTTTGAGATTTCATTAGAGAAATTCTCTAAATATATATAATTGGTTACAAACTCTTCTTCTCCTTGAATATATTGTTGTGAATAGTGTGGATTAAGATAGTCAGAATCTGCCCCATTCGCGTGAAGATAATGTAAAAAATGTTTAAATGATTTTTTCTTTTTGCATGTACTGTCGTTATAAATAAACTTTCTAATAGGTTCCCACTCTGGATTTTCTATACCTGGTGGAGCAATAAGGGGTCACCATACCCAAAAAAGAAAATTGTACATTTAGACAAAATTTAGACACATTTAAACTGATTCCTGTACGTTAAGGAACCGATTACTTAGTTTACTACTTTTTTTAAAGAATCAAATAGTGAAAATTTCGTGGAAATTTGCTTAACGTAAGTTTTATATCAACTATTACGTTGGAGTACAGCCAAGGTACGTGTATTATCTACTATGAAAATCAGGAATATTTAAAGTATTCTAAGAAGAAGAATTGAGTGATAAGCTACGTTAACTACTTGATATCTTAACTAAGTAAATTATGTATTTAATGTATTCAAGGTAGTGCAATGAGAAGGTATCGAATAACCTTGCTTGGATAAACCGTGTCTCTTAAGAGCTCCTTAAGGCGCGTCCGTTACCTTGAGGGCAACGAACGGTTGTAGACTTCGATGTTGCAAGGATCGTTGTCAAACAAATTGTTTACATGTATTCAATGTAAAACTCTTATTAAATTAAGGTTTTTACTCCTAAGTATAGATAACATGTATATCTCGTCTGTATCCCTTTTTGACTTGCTCTTGATTGACCAAATAAGTCAAAATACCTTTCTAAATTTCCCTCTGATATTCCCCTATTTTATCTTATTCAAACTTGCATTCCAATAACCCATTTCTCATACGCCTGTTTCTAAAATAATAATTTAAATTGGGACCTCTGAGAGATCCCAATTAATTAAAAAGTAATGTCTCCTCTTGTTACATCATTTACAATTTTTATACTAATCCCTCTAACATCTCGAAGACTTCTAAATTATTTTTTTGGTAGTTCAGGGAATAAATAATGTAATATACAGATGGTCAAACGTCTGGATTTGCCTTTATACGGATATATATGCATATACATCGATGGATTAAAGTTTGCCTCAATAATTCCATAAGCATTTTTATTAGCTGCAGGAACTTCTGTATTTTCAATAATCAAATCAATACCACTAATATTTGCTCCAAGTGCCGACACAGCATCTACGGCAATTTTCTTATAATCATCGGGAATTTGATCTGTCATATCAATTGAGTCTCCACCTGTACTGACATTAGAATTTTCTCGCAGAAAAACAATTTCATCACTTGTTGGAATAGAATCTTTTCGATACCCTTGAGCTTTAAGCATTAGGACCTCTAATTCACCTAATTGTATATTTTCTAAAGGTGTTCTATGGTCCATTCCTCTTAATGAATTCAGGTTCTTTTGAGCGACTAACTCTTCAATCGTATGTGAACCGTCTCCTATAACATTGGCTGGAATTCGTAATAAAACGGCAGAAACTTTGCCATCTAGCACAAAAAATCGATATTCTGTTCCATTAATAAATTCTTCTATTAATACTGATGAGTCCTCTTTAAATGCTATTGTGAGTGCTTTTTGATAGTCTTCGTAACTTGCTCCGTTTTCTTTAAAGATAGATATTCCTAAACCATAATTTGTTGTTTTTGGTTTAACGACAAAAGGCTTTCCTGCAAATATATCATAGGAACGTAAGGCTTTTTCTATATCACTAAATTCCTCACCTATTGGTACACGAAATCCATGCTGTTGAAGAATTTTCTTTGTTACTGTTTTATTTTCCATAATTAATGGTGATATATAACTATCTTTACTTGTCATATTCCCATTTTTCACATATTCAACATGATTTCCTAACTGTAGTTTTAAAAATTGATCTTGTCGATCTAAAACGTCTACTTGTAATCCTTGTTGAATAGCATCAAACATTAAAATTTGTGTAGACAACTCCATGTCAGTAAATCCTGATAGTTGATATGGTTTATCCCATGCTTTTTTATAATTTTCTTTAGCAATACGGGAAGCTACCTGACTTTGACTACTTTTTATAATCTCTTTATAAAGTCTTCCAGCTAAAGTCTTACTTGGATCTGTTAGCATTTCTCTCAAGTTAACAAATAAGGTATTCGAAACAGTTATGTCTAACAGCCCTGTTAAATGTTCCATCTCATCAATAATACGCTCAGCATCTGTTTTAAATTGCGTATGTTCTAACGGATGTTCAAGAGCCACTAAATTATTTTGAAAATCACCGATTTTTACCCATTCATCATTATTATCGTCTTGATCAATCCAGAGTAAATAGATGAGGAAAAGATGTAGAAATTCTGCTTGTTCATGGCTAATTCCATATGTTTCAAAAGGATTTAAATCTAGGTTTCTTAATTCAATATAACGAATCCCATGATTTTTTAAATCTGAAACTTGAGGACCGCCCCTTAAACGGACAGATGCATAAAATTCTTTTTCTTCTAATAAAACCCCTTTACTTACCAGCGAAGAAAGATCAGATATATAGTTCTGTAAACTACTATAGGATACTTGAACATCATTTTCATTACTATAACCATATTTACTATTTCTAATGCTTCTTACGGCGTCATTTAAAGGATTTATTTCAAAGAAATTCTTTTCACTACTAGGAGAAGCACCGAAGAAATAAGTTATTAACCATCGATAGTGTAAATAATTCCTTGTGACTTTCAGATAAATTTCTGTTTTAAATTGATGATAATCTTTTATTTCTGATTGTAATTCAAATAATGCCTGAATCAAATTATCGCTAAATTCAAAATTGTAATGAATACCACTAATCATTTGTTTTCGTCGACCATAAGAATTAGATAAATATCGACGATATAAAACATTTTCATGATTATTAAGTTTCGCAATAACAATATCTTCTTCTTTTTCGGGCAACTGTGGTGGCATGCTTAATGGCCAAAGCATTTCGTTATTTCCCATAGAACGATAGGCAACATCATGGATAGCTGCTAAATAATTAAATAAATCTCCTAGTGTCTCAGTAACTGGTGTGATTAATTCCATTTGTGTTTCAGAGAAATCTCGCTGAATATAAGGATGTTCATCTCTTACTGAAATACTTTTGGGATGTTCCGTTTTAGCTAAACTTCCTGATAGGTCAACTCGTTGACTTTCTTTTTCAACTCCAAAACGTGCTTTTAATAAATATGGTTTAATACGGTCATTGTTTAACATTTTTTTCATTTCCATACAAACTGTACCTCCCATCAACTCAAATATTTGATATAGAAATAGCTAAAATTATAACCATTATTTTTTTGAATTTAGCATTTGGATATTAATGGCCAAAGCATTTTATTCTTATCCACGGAAAGAGAAGGGATTTCACGAATAGCTGCTAAGTAATTAATCATGTCTTCTAATGTTTTAGTATTAGGCTGAATATATGATCTTGTATCTCTTATCGAAAACGGTTTAGACGTTTCAGTTGAACTTTCAAATAAGTCAACTTGTCGATTTTCCTTTTCAATCTCATAACGAGATTTTAATAAGGATGGTTTAACACGGTAATTAAATAACATTTTTTTAATCCACATGAACTCTTCCTCCCAATTTATTTGTTTTTACAAACTATATAATATGACAAAATATAACAATCAAAAGCACCCACATCTCTACATGCGGATACTTTTGTTACTATATTTTGCTGTAAACTTAAATACTTCATATGCCATTGGAAGTGGGTATTGTTGTAAATAAGAATCATCTTAAATACTTCATATGGAAAGAGAAATGCTCATTTAAGAAAGTGGAAATAAAGAAGTAGCTATGATCATAGCCCTCCATTTTTTTATAAGTTACCATTTGACTATTTTTTTGAGCGTTCTCTAAGAAAATATGTTCTTCCAATTGTTTCGGATAAAACTCGTCTTGACTACCTTGCATAATAAGAATTGGTGGAATAGTAGCTTCTTTAATTAATTCTGAAGCATCCCATTCTTTCCAAGAATCTTTGTCTTCACCTAAATAAGAGGTGAAAGCATTTATTCCCCATGGTACTTGACTAGGAGTTAAGATTGGAGAAAAAGCAGAAACCGCTTTGAATCTCTTAGCATTTTTCAAACCGATCACTAAAGCCCCATGTCCTCCCATTGAATGCCCCATTATGCTTTCTTCACCTGAAAAATTAGGTACTATAGTCGAAGCAATGGATGTTAATTCATCTACGATATACGAATACATTTTATAATGCTGTGCCCAAGGATCCTGGGTAGCATTTAAATAAAAACCTGCCCCTTGTCCAAGATCCCATGCTGCAACATCAGAAACGTATTCTCCACGTGGTGAAGTATCTGGCATAATCACTGCAACTTGATGTTTTTCAGCCAAACGTTGAAATCCACTTTTTTGACTAAAATTATCATCTGTACAAGTTAAACCAGATAACCACCATATAAGTGGAATTTTTTTCTTTTCTTTATTTGATGGTAAGTAGATACTAAATTTCATATCACATTGCAAGACTTCGGAATAATGGCTATACTTACGTTGCTCTCCTTCGAAAGAACGATGTTGTTCAATACATTTAAGACTCATTATCTCACTCTCCGTAAGTTAAAATCGTACGAATGGATTCACCTTTGTGTAATAAGTCAAATGCCGCATTGATGTCTTTAAATTCTAAATGATGAGTAATAAATGAATCTAAATCAATATCACCATGCATATAATCTTCGACCATTTCTGGAAGTTCAGATCTTCCTTTAACTCCACCAAAGGCTGATCCACGCCATACTCGGCCCGTTACTAATTGGAATGGACGAGTATGGATTTCTTTACCAGCACCAGCTACTCCGATAATAATACTTTCGCCCCAACCTTTATGACATGCTTCAAGAGCGGATTTCATTACTTCAACATTACCAATACATTCGAAGCTATAATCCACGCCACCATCTGTCATTTCGACTATAACTTCTTGAATTGGGCGATCATAATCTGCAGGATTCACAAAATCAGTCGCTCCCATTTTTTTAGCGAGTTCCCATTTTTGGGGATTCAGGTCAACTGCAATAATTCGGCTTGCTTTTGCTTGAACCAATCCTTGAATAGCTGCTAATCCAATCGCTCCTAAACCAAATACAGCTGTTACAGCTCCTTCTTCAACTTTTGCAGTGTTGTGTACAGCACCAATACCTGTAGTCACACCACATCCTAATAAAGCAACTTTATCTAACGGAGCGTTTTCATCGATTTTCGCTAAGTTAATCTCATTAACAACTGTATATTCACTGAATGTACTAGTTCCCATGTAATGATAAAGGGGCTCTCCATTATAAGAGAAGCGAGTTGTTCCATCAGGCATTAAACCTTTACCTTGTGTTTCTCGTACAGCACTACATAGGTTTGTTTTACCAGAACGACAGAATTTACATTCTCCACATTCAGGTGTATATAGTGGAATAACATGATCCCCAGGTTTTACTGAAGTAACTTCATCACCTACTGAAACGACAACACCAGCACCTTCATGGCCTAATACAGCAGGAAATACTCCTTCTGGGTCGTCACCTGATAATGTAAAAGCATCTGTATGACAGACAGAAGTATATAGTATTTTTACTAATACCTCTTTTGCTTTTGGCTCTTCTACATCGATTTCTACGATTTGAAGTGGCTCCCCTGGCTTAAATGCAACAGCAGCTCTACTTTTCAATTGAATCCCTACTTTCTTTTTTTATTGTTTACACCACTAAGATTACACTTTATAATTTTAATTACAATACTGACAAATTTGTCACTATAAACATTTTTTTCGCGAGAGGAAGGTCAAAAATTATGGTTATTCATTATAAGGACAAGGAATTTTTCACTGGAAAAGATTTAGCTTTATCTGTGATAGGAGGGCGTTGGAAAATAGCAATTATATGGTGTTTGTTACAACGTTCGCCATTAAGATTAAGTGAAATACAAAAAAAGCTGCCTGAAGTTAATCAACGTATGTTGATTAGACAATTAAGAGAATTAGAAGACGATAAAATAATTACTCGATGTGTATACCCCGTAGTGCCTCCTAAGGTTGAGTATGAACTTAGTGAAATTGGTCATCAACTAGAGAATGTTGTAACAGCCATCTGTGATTGGGGAGATGACTTTAGTGATTTTGTAGAAAAAGATTCGGACGAACTTAGTTGAAGAAACAAGTAAATATCGATTCATTAAAAATAGTGCGTAATTGTATGACTTAATCCATAAATTTGCATACAAAAAACCGATAACTTTGCATCGAATGCTGTAAAGTCATACGTAACGACTAGTTAAGATAATTAACGAAAATATACGCTAAGTAAATTTCGACATAAAATGAGCCGAATTTCCTACTCTAAGGGGTCCCGCCAACCAAATGACATAAAACCCACGTTAATAAATTTTATGGAAAATAAAAATCCGGTTTTCCTGTATTAAAAAATATTTTACAAAGAAAAAGCTGATTTCCTTATCTTAAAGAAAATCAGCTTTTGGCGTAGTTATTAATTTAGAGGTTGATGGGGTTCAGCCGAGATACGTGTAAAAACGGGGCATGAGCTGTAATATATTTCCATTGTTGGGTTTTTAGATAAAAATATCTACCTCATGATTAACAAAAAGCTGATTACCTATGCGCTATAAATGAACTGCCCCAATTGTTAAACAAAACCTAGCAATTGGGGCAGTTCATAGTTATCATTTGACTCTTCTAGTGACCTTCTCAAGTAAAGCACCCTTTGGTTGAATAAGATTTATTTATTCATTCCCATCAATCGCTTAATTGTTCTTATTTGGGGTACAGTCAGGAAAATGCGGATTTACAACGCTAAGCCCATTTCCCCGACTATTCCCCCAGTTTTAACAACGTTA